>JAGPCH010000192.1 GCA_018058125.1 Ignavibacteria bacterium
ATTACAGAGCAATTTAAAAAGACTTCAGATTCATTTCTCGAGCAGGTAAAGAAAAATTACAAAGACGAAGATCTGCTTATCGAAGATGACATGTTCGGAGAAAAATGGAAAAGGGGATTAACACTTCTGTATCTTATGCTTCATCATGCACATCACCGGGGACAAATGACTGTACTTATGAGACAGGCCGGATTAAAAGTTACGGGAGTTTACGGACCGGCTAAAGAGGAATGGGCGGCAATGGGTATGGATCCGATGAAATAAGATAAGTATCAGAATCCGGAATTTTTTTGTATTAAATGTTATTGTACATTTTTCCAAAAAATCATAGAAATAATTTAAATAAAAAATACTTAATAAGGAGAAAATAAATGAATCAGTTTATGAATAATACCGGCGCTATTGATGCTTCTTTCTCGACCGAAGCCACGCGCAGGTTTTTGCTTAATGTATATAACTGGATGGCGATGGGTCTTGCATTGACAGGAGTCATTGCATACGGAGTTGCACAGTCACCATTTGTAAATGCAATTATATCTAATCCCATATTATATTTTGGATTATTCATTGCGCAGATTGGTATTGTTCTGGCTTTATCATTTGCAATAAACAAAATGCCTTCCGCGGTTGCTATCGGCGCTTTCTTTCTATATGCAGCGCTTACGGGAGTCACGTTTTCAGTTCTGTTCTTAGTCTATACCGGCGGATCCATTGCTTCTACATTTTTTATCTGTGCAGGAATGTTTGCTGCAGTAAGCGCTTATGGATATTTCACCAAAAAGGATCTTGCCAAAATGGGAACATATCTTTTCATGGCGCTCATTGGTCTGATCATAGCTTCGGTTGTGAATATGTTTATGAAAAGCGATACAATGAGTCTTATCATTAGCTATGTCGGTGTACTGATCTTTACCGGACTGACGGCTTATGATACACAGAAGATCAAGAAAATGAGTCAGACATCTGACATCAATTCGGAGCAGGGAAAGAAAGGCGCAGTAATGGGTGCATTAGCGCTGTATCTTGATTTTATTAATATGTTTCTTTTCTTACTCAGAATTCTGGGTGATCGGAAGTAGTTTCAAATTACGAATTACAAATTACGAATTACAAATTACGAATTACAAATTACGAATTACAAATTACAAATTACAAATTACGAGTTACGAGTTATGATTTTAGGTTATCCATAATGCTTGATCGTAACTCGTAACTTTTAACTATATCACAAAAGTACCCAATACCCAATACCCAATACCCAATACTCAATACTCAATACTTACTTAGCAAGAACCATCTTCCTTGTCTGACTAAAATCTCCGGCTTCGATCCTGTAATAATAAACTCCGCTGGGAAGGTTGATGCCGTCAAACTTAACTGCAAATCTACCCGCAGGTTTTAATTCATTTAATAAAACCATTAATTCTTTACCGGTCATATCATATATCTTAAAAGTAACAAATTCCGGTTTTGAAATCTCAAACTCTAAATTTGTAATTGGATTAAAAGGATTAGGATAATTCTGAGCAAGCTCGTAACCTGTCGTTTGAGAATTATTCTGAATACCAACAGAACCCTGTTCGTTCATAAATTTAAGAATATTAAAAGCTGTGGTGTGAAGCGGCGGCGGATTTTTCCAGTTAGTAACAATTACAACTCCGGTCTTTACTCCTGTAACAGGATGTTTCGAAAAGCAAATAAAACTTGCAAAGCCTGAAGTGCTTCCGTCCTTGGAAACTGATCTTATGTGATTTTCAGGATTATTGGGGAAAAGTTTTGCAAACTGCCAGGCAAGCCCGACACTGTCAATTGAATTGGGCATCCGGCAGGAATCATTGGAAACCAATCTTTGTCTGAATAAAGTATCAGTTACATTCTGAAGTACGCCGTTATCAATCTGCATTGTGAACTTAAGATATTTCAGCATATCATTTAATGTTGAATACAGACCACCAGCGCCGTGATAAGCCGGCCAGTTAGGCATCAGAAAAGGTGCCTCGCCGCCGCCTTCGAAATATCCCTGAGCTCTTCTTAATAGCTGTCCTGTAGTCAGTCCAATCATTTTGGAATCATACATATTGAGTGTATCACAAACGAGCTGAGGTATCAGTAATTCTATACTGCTGTTTAAAATAGTTTGTAATGCAACACCTAGCAGCGCAAATCCAAGATCGGAATAATTATAACATTCTCCGGGAGGGTAAGTGAGCTGATATGTTGCAAGGTAATCATACATCTGTTCATAAGTTGTCATTCCGCTGCTTCCAATCGGCGGTTGATCCGGAAGTCCGGAATAATGCGTAGCAAGGTCTATGAATCTGATCACTGAAGTATCATTACCGGATATATACACGGGTACATGAATGCTGTCGGGAAGAAAATTCTGTACTGTATCATAGAGACTTATCGTTCCGTTATTAATTAACATCGAAAGCAAAGTTGCATTAAAGGTCTTTGTAATAGAACCGATCTGAAATAATGTGCTGTCATTTACGGGAGGTGAAGTAAGAGTATCGCGTTTCAAATGTCCGTAAGTATATTTCCATGTTTCCATTTCTCTGCCGGGAGTCTGCTTGATCACGCCAACTATTACTGCGCTGTTGGTATTTCCCCGGAAAGCACTGACTATACTGTCAACGTATGATGTCGGATCTTCCCCGGAACGCTGAGCAAAAGTTGTGCTTGCAAAAATTATATTCGATATTAAAAATAATAACAGAAAGATTTTTTTCATGATCAAATTATATTTGAAATTTATAAATTTTGAATTAATTATTACTTACTCAAGTTAGTCAAGATGTCTTTCTTACGATTAAAAACCTCCTCGTGCCCTCTCCTTTGCAAGGAGGGAGTTATTGGGTGGTTTTCAAAATCGAAGAATATTAATCTATTTTAAAAACATTTTGTAATTAACTGTACATTTTAACAAGCTCAGATATAATTTTGCGTAACTTCAGTTATTTACAATTTTAAAATAATCAATAATCAATAATCAATAATCAATAATCAAAAATCAAAAATCAAAAAAATTCCAATTCCTAAATCACTCATACCACCTCCGTACAACAAATCTTTGCCCTGAAGTAGAGTCCCAGTCGTTCACAGGTTTCCTGCTTTTCATAATGCTTTTTAATCTTGAAGTGAGGTCGCTTTTATGTACTCCCGCATCACCCGAACTTTCTATCACAGTGCTTTCATCAAATACAATTATGACGTGCCCGCTCCAGACGATCAGATCAAGCGGTTGCAGCATTGAGGCTATTTCAGATGCAGACTTTCCTGCTATATCAAGACCTTCTCCATATTTAATAAGAGTAGATGTGTTTCGTGGAGTCGAACCATTTGTAGCCTGATAGATGAGTCCCGAGCAATCCACTCCTTTTAATGACCAAAGATCTCGTGTGTGTGGATCCGGTTCAGAAGCAGGCTGATAAAATTCCAAAAGCTGGGAGATTCCGTCTCCATAATTTCCTCCCCACATATATCCATATCCGTCGAGTGAGTTTAATTTTGCCAGTATGTCTTCTTTTTGCGGTAATATTAATTCTCTTTGTTCCGGTAATGTATCAAGTGTGTTAACAAATCTGCTGTCTATAAAAAGATCTGCAGAGTTATAAGGATAGTCTTCTGTAGTAATTCTATAAATATTATAGTCGTCTTTCGGAATAACTTCGAGTATTTCAAAAACAGTATTCGGAAAAGCAATAAATTCCATTTCTCTTATCAATCCGCTTTTATCAAGCTTTACTCTCGTACCACTCTGTCCTCCGAATACAGATTCAAAATCACTTGTATTCAGTACGGGAGTATTCAGAATTGATACAGCATACTTTGGCTGATCAGACTGAGACTGACAGCCGTTTGATATTATTAAAAATAAAAATATATATAAGATCTTTCTTAAATTCATTTTCACAATCGGTTATTTTTAAATTTGGTTTTAAAATTAAGTGAAACTAAATTGACTAAAATATTAATGGCTTTCAATGAATTAATATTAGTTAGTCAGTCACAAGTCAAATTCTACTCAAAATGGTAAGATTTTTAGTGTTCAGGATAAGAAAGAAAACTTACCACAGAGACTCAGAGACACAGAGAATTTTATGAATGAATTTATAACTTTGTTAAGTTTTTTATTAACAATTAAAAATGTAATTATGGATAATGAGAAATTGAATGAGTTAAGTGGGAAAATACTAGATGCAGCAATTGAAGTGCATAGAATATTAGGTCCAGGTTTACTGGAAATAGTTTATGAAACTTGTTTATGTAAAGAATTAACTTTAAGGAACATAGCATATAAAAGGCAGGTCTTAATTCCAATTATTTATAAAGAGTGTTCATTAAACTATGATTTAAAGTTAGACATTTTAG
>JAGPCH010000193.1 GCA_018058125.1 Ignavibacteria bacterium
TGTGAAAATTGTTCTCCCGGTTCCTGAATTTGTTCTAAAAATTGTCGTAGGCGAATTTGCTAAAAATCTCTGCACAGGTCAGAGAGTTGAACCGGAAATAGCGATCAGCAAAGGATTTAAATTTAATTTCCCGGAATTGAAACCGGCTTTGGAAAACATTTTAACCAGTAATTAATCAATGTCTTTAAAAAGAGAGATCATATTAAATACATTCCAGGAACTTTGTTTCACAAAATTCGGAACGGGTCTTGATAACATTTCCAGTTTAAAAGCTGATGCTTCGGAAAGGAAGATATACAGGATCATCACGGGGAATAAAACAGTCATCGGGATTTACAATGAAAATGCTGAAGAGAATAAAGCCTTTGTGAATTTTTCAAAAACTTTTAAGAAATACGGATTTAATGTCCCTGAAATTTATTCCGTTTCTGAAGATAAACTTTTTTACATCGAAGAAGATCTGGGAAATACAACACTTTACAAATTAATAATAAATGATGAATCACAGAATGTTATGTCATTATATAAAAGAGCTCTTTCTGATCTGTTAAGATTTCAGTTTAAAGGAAAAGACATTATTGATTTCAAAGATTGCTATCAGACTGAAGTTTTTGATATTTCTGTAATCGAAACAGACCTCTATAAATTCAATGAATACTACACCTCTTTGTTTTTAAAAGATACAATTGACGGAAAGATACTGCAAGATCTTTTACGGATCTCGGCAGACAAGCTATCGGAAGTTGATTGCACTTATTTTCTGTACAGGGATTTTCAGCCAAGGAATATAATGGTAAAAGATGATGAATTATATTATATAGATTATCAGTCCGGCAGAAAAGGTCCGCTTCATTACGATCTTGCTTCATTTTTATATTCAGGCAGTATTATGATCACTGAAGAACAAAGAATACTTTTGATCGATCATTATCTATGCGAACTAAGATTAAAGACAACCATTAATTCTGAAATATTCAGAGATGAATTTTATTTTTTTGTACTTCTGAGACTGATTCAGATGCTGGGGAGTTATGCTTATCTGTATAAAAAAAGGAATGATAAAGGAGTTCTGAAGAAAATTTCAAGTGCATTGTATAATTTGAAAAGCATTAGAGAAAAGCTTGACATACCGGAGCTTAAAATAATTATTGACAGTCTGACAGGTTTTATGAATTGATCATTCATATCTTAAAGCATCGATCGGATTTAACTTTGCAGCTTTATATGCCGGGTAGACTCCGAATACGATCCCGACTACCGAGCATACTATCAGGCCTATTACAACCCAGTCATAAGGAATTACGATCGGACTGCTTAGAAACATTCCTATAAGATTCCCCGTCAGGATTCCCATTATAATACCTATCACTCCTCCTATTTCACAAAGTATTACTGCTTCGATCAAGAACTGTTTAAGTACAGAGCTGTTCTTTGCGCCAATAGCTTTTCTGATTCCGATTTCCTTTGTTCTTTCGGTAACCGAAACAAGCATTATATTCATGATACCGACACCGGCGGCAAGCAAAGCAATGAATGAAATAAATCCCGCTCCGTATTTGAAATATTTTGTAAAATTGTTGACAGTACTGATCATCGATTCATTTGAGAATATTTCGAAACTGTTATCCTCGCCGGGCTTGTCTTTTCTGATTATGCGCATTGTATTCGACAGGTCTTCCACACATTCATCAAATGTCTCCTTACTTGGCGCTTGTATGGCAATGTTCATGGATCTGTTATTTTTACCATAGATCTGCTGCATGGTTGTGATCGGGAGCAATGCAAAGTTACTGCTGCTCTGACTGAATCCGTCCCCCTGCTTTTCAAGGACTCCGATTATTTTGAATTCATTGTTATCTATCATGACATACTGCCCTATAGGATTGACAAGCGGGAAAAGTTTATCCATAACATCAATCCCAATGACTGCAACTTTGCTGTTATTAATAATATCAACTTCAGTAATAAATCTGCCAAACTGAACAGCTCTTCCGTTACATTCAAGATAACGGGGTTGTACACCTCCTATTGTATTGTTGGGATTAGTTGTTTCCGTACTGCTTCTAATTGCTTTATCTACGTTAAGATAATCTTCAATGGAAATATATTTGTAGGTTGTTGCTTTTTCGGCTAATCTGAGTGCCTGATCATAGGAAATGTCCGGTCTGTTTCTCATCCTGTTATCTCCTTCAAGAAGAATGACAGGTCTTTTCTGAATCTGAAATGAATTGCTTCCAAGACCGCTTAATCCGCTTTCGATACCCGCCTGAAGAGCATTGAGCAAGGTCATAATTGTAATAATTGAAAACACTCCTATAATGATACCTGAAAGAGTCAAAGCTGCTCTGAGCTTACTGGCTTTTAAAGTATTTATTGCAATATGTAATAATTCTTTAAGAGGCATTTTAAATAATTACAAATAACAATTATTAATAAAAACTAATTAAGTGTTAAATATTGATCACGACTCGTATCTCAATGCATCAATTGGATTTAGCTGTGCGGCTTTATATGCAGGATAAACTCCGAAAACAATTCCGACTACTGAGCAGACCACGAGTCCGATTATAACCCAGTCATAAGGAATGACGACCGGGCTGCTCAGAAATATACCTATAAGATTGCCGGTAAGTATTCCAAGAAATATTCCGATGAGTCCGCCTAATTCACAAAGGATTATAGCTTCAAACAGGAATTGTTTAAGAATAGAATTGTTCTTTGCGCCAATGGCTTTTCTTATTCCGATCTCTTTGGTTCTTTCTGTCACGGATACAAGCATTATATTCATTATGCCAACACCGGCTGCAAGCATGGCAATAAATGAAATGAACCCTGCGCCGTATTTGAAATATTTAGTAAAACTGTTGACCTGTCCGATCAGAGATTCATTGGAATAAATTTCAAAACTGTCATCCTGACCGGGCTTATCCTTTCTTATAACTCTCATTACACTGATAACATTTTCCTTGCATTCATTATAGGTCAGTTTATCCTCAGCCTGTATTGCTATGTTAATGGATCTGTTATTTTTACCGTAGATCTGCTGCATAGTTGTTATGGGAAGCAATGCAAAATTATCATTACTCGATCCGAACCCTTCTCCCTTTTTTTCAAATACACCTACTACCTTAAACTGCGCATTATCAATTGTAATATATTTATCTATTGGATCTACATTCGGAAATAATTTGTCGACAGCATCCATGCCAATTACACACACTCTGTTATTATTCAGAAGATCAACTTCCGTAATAAATCTTCCAAACTGAACTACTCTGTTGTTACATTCAAGATAAGAAGGCATAATACCACCTACATAGAAATTGGGATTTGTAGCTTCCTTCTCGGTTTTTAAAGACTTGTCATAAATATAGTCTTCAAGAGAAATGTTTTTATAAATAGTTGCCTTTTCAATCAGTCTTACACCCTGTTCATAAGTAATGTCCTCCCTGTTCCTGTATTTACTCCGGCTTCCCGGACCGCCTACCTGAATGGCGGGAAATTTCTGGATCTGAAATGTATTGCTGCCAAGTTCACTTAACCCGCCTTCAATTCCTGCCTGAAGCGCATTGAGCAAGGTCATAATGGCAATAATTGAAAATACTCCGATTATGATCCCTGACAAAGTAAGGAATGCTCTCAGCTTATTAGCTTTTAAAGTGTTAATCGAAATACTTAATAATTCAGATATTGACAAATTGAATAAATTGGATTTTAATTTTTATGGATAAAAAAATTCAGGTGAAAAGACATACCTTATTTACTTACTTTATGATCCGTCGCTGCGGATTATAAACTTTACAAACTTTACAAACTTTATTCATATCTTAATGCTTCTACCGGATCCATCTTTGCTGCATTGTATGCCGGGAAAAATCCAGCCAGCACTCCGAATACGAGAGATACAAATAAGGCAAGAACAATTACCCAGACCGGCATCGCAGTAGGAAGTACATAAGCATTTATTATTAAACTGATAGGAAAGGAAATTAATAAACCTATTACACCCCCGAGCACGCATATCGTACAGGATTCTATTAAGAATTGATATAAGATAGTGCTTCTTTTTGCTCCAATTGCTTTCCTGATTCCGATCTCTTTGGTTCGCTCTTTGACCGATACAAACATTATATTTGCTATTCCTACCGAACCAACTATAAGTGAAAGTGAAGTAATAAGCGTACCAATTACTTTTATCAAAGAAGTAAGACTTTCAAAAGTAGTTTTGAATGCTTCCTGCTGGTTTACACCGAAGTCATCTCTTTCACCGAAATCAACTTTTCGAGCCTTTCTCATAATTGCAGTGACTTCTTCTTTTGTATCTGATACAGTTTTCAGATCTTCTGCTTTAATATTAATGCTCAGTCCCCGTT
>JAGPCH010000194.1 GCA_018058125.1 Ignavibacteria bacterium
TGACAGGTTCTGTTTTTACCCCAGTCAGAGCTTCTCAGGTTGAGACTTTGAGACTTAGAGACTTTGAGACTTCGAGGCAAAAAAATCAGAAATGAAAAAACATAATAAACGAAACTCTGTTAGCAGTTCCGAAATCTTCATTCATAGCAACTTTTTTTCCGAAAGAATATTCAATCCCGACCTCACTGGCGCTGAATGATCTGAAGAATAAATTAACCGAAGCATAATATCCTAATCTGAAAATGGTTCCGGGCTGTGACTGTATCTCCTCAAGAGTAGAAAGACCGTATGTAATGTCAGAGGTCAGCCATTCATTCCAAGAATGACTCAGTGAGGCAAATCCCCCCGTCAGATTTACGGGATCATAAGTATTACTAACTGTATCGAATACTACATCTTCACCCTCGCCCTTAAATGATTTTACATATCTTGAAATTGACTGTCCGCCGAACACCTGAAAATTTACTAAATTTTTTTTGTTTAAGCGGATACTCCCGCTGAACAATGCCCCGTATCCCTGAAGGATCTGAAGCTGCTGATCTGTATTCCGGACAGTGATATTCCTGAATATTCCCGAAAGCCTCAGATGATTGCCGTTATCGAAATCAGATTGAATAAATGATATAAGCGGAGGTATGCTCTGATAATATGGATCAATTGAAATGTCATCCGGTGGTCCCGTGATGTCAGCCTCGGGATTTTCAATAGCAACTCCCCATTTCAGACTGCTTTTTATTTTTGGTTCGTATCTCAATTGAATAGTTCTCTCAGACATTGCAAAATTAGGTCCATCCCTGTCTACCTTTGTAGGCATTGCATCTGCATCCCCGAATAATGATCTGGTCTTACCCCCCAGGAATGCCTTTATCTTAGCATAAGACTGTCTGATCCTGAATGAATTATTCGATCCGTTAAAATCACCTTCTATCTTTGCATTCATCATTCCCAATGATGTATTGATGTTTGCATCAAGTCCGATCCTTGACTGAAAGACTCCTAGATAAAATTTCTTTTCATAAGAATCCGGAACGTCCACCTGAATTTCATAGACATTAAAAGTTTCCTGAGACTGTAATCCATTCAGATCAAGCGCGCCGTTAAGTCTTACCTCTCCGTAAACTTTAAGACTGGATTTACCTCCGTCTGAATATATGATGAATCCTTTTTCTTTCTCTTCTTTCTTTTCTTTTCTAATACCGGTTTTTGCCGAATCCTCTTTGACATTTTCTGAATCAGTCTGAGAATAGATCATCCTTGAAAAAAGGAGAGTTAAAATGATCAGTAATTTAAAAGTAAAAAATTTCAAAGTATTATTTTTATTATCCAATATTAATAGTATCAGTATTCATATTATACCCTTCATTAAACATGAATCTCATTTTCTCAGTATCAAAATCCAGACCCGGTCCGAGCTCATTCACCGGTCTGATGATTTTAAGATTCAAAACTCTTTTATTATAAAACGGATCAAGCGATGATGTGAAGAGGTTATCGATAACATCCTGCGGCAGACCGGTATTTCTCCGGATCCTGTCTTTACATTCACGGATATATATTATTCCTTCATTATATAACTTAGCGATCCTGAGATCATTATCACTTATATCATTCGAAAAAATCTCAATTGTCTTAAGAAGAATATCCACAGCATTGGTAAAACTGTTTCCGTCAAAATATCTCTTCCCGGTTGTAGTCACAATACAAAATATTTCTTCTGCATGGCTGTCAATGGCGGCATCTACCGGCACAAAATCCCTCAAACCGCCGTCAGCAAAAGTTAGTCCCTTAATTTTTTCGGGCGGCATCAGTACAGGCTGAACAGCCGAAGCCATAACTGCTTCAATAAATTCAGACCGATTACCCCATTTGACGACATCATATCTTGAATTGCCTTTTATAATATCTGAATTGGTAAAGTAAGTTATCTGCATATTATTCATTGAGACAGTAGAAAGAAAAATATTTTTACCTGAATTCATAATTCTTTCATATATATTATCAGTGAAAGTATTTTTCAGAAGATTTCTGAGCGGCGTAACATCATACATGCTTCCCTGCGCAGCAAGTCTTACATAAGGATGATCAAATTTCAGTATATCTGTTTTTCTGACATTAGTATAAATATTCTGAAGTGTATTTATTTCACCTATAGCCAGCAAAGGAGCGATCATAGCTCCGGTTGATGTCCCCGAATAAAAATCAAATTCATTGCCTTCTTCGAGAAGTCTCTTTGCCACACCCACACTGAAAGCTCCTTTATCCCCGCCTCCGGAAAATACAATTGCCCTTTTTACTTTATTTATCATCTGAATAATTTGATTAATGTATTTTGTATTTAACTAAGTAAAAACAATGATAGCAAATTTTTAACCTTAATTTTCTTCATCATAAACAATTCGATTCACTTATTTTAATAAGTTAAATTAATGAAAAAGCTTTTTCTTTTTATCCAAATCGAAGTCCTTTAGCCTTATCTGATTCTCATAAAAAAAGCCGGCTTAAATTAATAAGTCGGCTTTTAATTTCCATTCAAATAATATTGATCAAGAATTATTTATTCCATATTCTCATCAATATCAGCAGTAAACTTTAAAGTAACCTGCGGCATTTCTGGATCGTTTGTAAACACGATAATGTGTTTTTCCTGTCTGCCTGTTCTTCCCTGTGTATTGAAAGTTACTTTGATTTCTCCGCTTTCACCCATTCCGTATTCTGTCTTACCGTCTGATGCCGCGCCGGTACAACCGCAGGATGGCTGGATTCTTTCAATTACCAAAGGAGTCTTTCCTTTGTTTGTAAATTTGTATGTAAACTCGAGCGTTGGTCCCTGTGATACTTTTCCGAAATCATGATACTCTTCTTCGAAAATAACTTTCGCAGCGCTCATGGATGCTGAAATTTTTGAATTATTCATTAACAAAAACATTGCCGCTGATATGATCATTAAACCGAATAAAAAGTAAACGGTCTTGGCAGTTTTGGTTTTGATGAAATTACTCATGTTGATTCTCCTTGGTTAATATTGTTTTGGATTTTATAAAAATTATTAATGTTGCGGCTAAGAGAAGTATGTCTTCAATTATCCGGTTGAAAATATCACTTTTTTGATCCGGATTTTCAAGTGAAAAACAAGCACAATTGATATCAAGTCCCCTGGCGTATGCCTGAGTAAGCGCAATAATGAACATTACCAGCATTATTGCTATGAGCATTGAGCTTCCCCTTAAATAAATTCCTGCTATCAGCAGTAAACCAGTTATCAGTTCAAGATAAGGCAATACTATTGCAAATATATTTATAAGACCTGCTGGAAGAAATTTATAATTATATATTGCTTTGGCAAATTCTTCCTGATTCATCAATTTATCGAAAGAAGCATACATAAAAAACCCACCGACTATAATTCGTAAAGCTATAAGTAAATATTTGTTTGACATTAAATTCATTTAAATATGTAAATTTAGTTTTAAATTAACGGGATAATTATTTTACAACAGGATAGCCCTGATTATTCCAGTCTTTATAACCGCCGAGAAATATTTTAACGTCATTATAACCGGCTTTCGCCATCTCATATGCATTGTCAATGCTGATCTCGCAGGAGTCGCTTCCGCAGTATGACACTATCAGCTGTTCTGTCTTAATATCTTTCATTAGCTGCTGTTTCTCTTCGACTGTCATATCTTTAAAAGTTTTATAATCAATATTTATTGCGCCCTGAATATGGCCGGTCTGAAATTCTGTTGCATCTCTTCCGTCTATGAATACGACTCCTTCATCATAAAGCATTTTTGCTGCTTCTATAGGAATGTTCACAGGATTGTAATATCCCGCTTTATTAAGCTTTCCGCGTTTGGTTTTGATCTCCTCTATATTAACAGCAGCTGCCGTATCCACAGCAAACCGCTCGCTGTCATCCCTGATAAAAGGAACCCCTTTCGAACTTACGGCATTCGCAATCACTCCAATTACGAAACTGGCAATTACTATTACAAATACTTCTTTAAAAGTCTTATTCATGATTTATTAAAAATTTTTGATTTTAGATATTAGATATTAGATATTAGATCCGGAATCTGAAAAATATTTAAAAACAATCAACTATCAATTATCAACTGAAGTTAAGCAAACTGTGTTTTTATCGATTCAAAACCTCCCCCTGCCCCTCCTTTGCAAGGAGGGGGTTATGGAGTGGTTATTAAAATCGAAGAATATTAATTTTTTTAAAAATATTTTGTAATTAAATTTACTTTTTAACAAGCTCAAATATAATTTTGCGTAACTTCAACTATCAACTATCAATTATCAACTATCAACTATCAATTATCAACTATCAATTATCAACTATCAATTATCAACTATCAACTAT
>JAGPCH010000195.1 GCA_018058125.1 Ignavibacteria bacterium
GTCCAGTTTGATCCGCCGTCAGAAGTTTTATAAATGCTTCCGGTTTCTGTTCCGACCCAGCAGTTCGAAGTATCAAGTCCGCAAATACTTGTAATGTCAACCGATGGAAGCCCGCTGTTTCTTGCAACCCAGTTTACGCCTCCGTTTACGGTTCTGAAAACACGACCGCTGGTACTGCACACCCATATCAGATCCTGATCAATTACGGAAAGATTGTATATCTCCCCGGAGCCGGGAATAGTGCTGACATATGACCATTGACCAAAAGAAAAAGTTGAGTTGAATAGAAAAATGAATAGTAATATTTTTTTCATATTTACCTCTGTTAATAAATTAACTAAAATTAGAAATGAATTAGAGGAAACTTAATTTTCAAATTCAGTAAAAGCAAGATGGATTTTGATAACCGTAAACATTTAATTATTAAAAGTAGATATTGCGAAGAAATGAGAATATTGTAATTTATTTACTGAACAAACTTAAGTATTAAACTTATTTATAAAATTATTTGCAACTTCTTCAGTCCGGAATTCTAACAAATAATTAATTATATCCTTATATTCCCTTACTGCTCTTTTTGAAAATTGGATTTCGTAAGCCATTTTTTCACCTCTTTCTTAACATCTTCATATGAAACAATTCGTCCTTCATCAATGTCTTTTATACCTTCGTCAATTCCCTTTTTTTCTTCTTCGCTTAAATTATCCCACAAGTCTGAGCCATTCACAGAAACATCTCTCAAAATTTTTAGTTCCTCAATGGTGGATTCATCTTCTATTTCCGAAATCCACTCAATAATTTTTTTCTTTTCTGATTCTATATTCATGATCAAAATTTTTCAAAGTTAAATATAAATGATCTTTGATTAAAAGTAATATTAAAATCGTTCTTTTGAAATTAATCCTTTACTTTTTCAAACTCAACCAGTCAGCTACCTTACCTGAGCAAGTATCCATTCGGTAATAATATCCATAGCCTGCGGTGAAAATGTCTCGTCAATGGTTACGTACTCTGCAGGCAGACCGGTCGAACATTTTTGAAAAAGATGATTTAGTCCGGGCAGTTCTTTGGTTTTGAATTTAGTATTCCCCGCTTTGTTCAGGGCTTTAGTTGTCGCTTCGAGATTGACCTTCGGAGGAACCTGCAGATCTTTCTCTCCTATGATAGCAAGTACGGGAATAGTTACTTTTTCAAGATCCGAAGCCGGGTCATATTCAAGAAAAAATTTAAACCATGGGGAAGAATAAACGCTTATCATCTGCTCAATCATTTTATCGTCAACCTCTCCGGAAGAATTCAATATTTCAGGATGCTCTGCATACTGTTGCCCTACAAAGGATTTTACCTCAGATCTCATTTTATCTTCATTATCATTCTTTTTAATAATATCAAAAACACCTTTATACATGTTTTTTGAAATTTCAATTTCTTCATCACTTACGCCGGAGGCTTTTTCTATTAATCCAGTCTGTAGCAGGACTATCTCTTCACCGCTTATAGCAGGACCGGCAAGCATAACAATAAAACTTACATCGTTATTTCTTGCAGCGATCATAGGCGCAATATATCCGCCTTCGCTGTGACCAGCCAGACCAATTTTGTTTTTGTCAATTTCCTTCCGTGTCTTTAAATAATCAACCGCTGCTTCGGCATCCAGTGCAAAATCCAGTGAGGTAGCGCTTTTAAAATCACCTTTTGAATCTGCAACACCTCTGTCGTCATATCTGAAAACTCCAATACCGTTTCGGGTAAGGTGATCGGACAGAACAAGGAAAGGTCTGTGATTCATAATTTCTTCATTTCTGTTCTGCGGTCCGCTGCCTGTAATAAGTACAACCACTGGGAATTTTCCGTTCTTATTTGGAAGTGTAAGTGTTCCGGCTAATTCTATACCGGCTTTTTCATTCATGAATTTAACATCTTCGGAATAATAAGGATATGGCTCTATCGGATCCTGAGTTCTTTTTACAGTTTCCTTTTCAACGTTATCTCTGCTAAACTCCAGCGGAAGAGATCCTCCGCCCTGAGTTAATGTTCCGGTAATATTTTTACCGTCAGCGTTAAGAGTTCCAGTATATTCAAGAAGTAATTTTGTTACAGCGAATTTAAGAGTATTGTTTTCGAATGTTGTGCTGTTAACCGGAATGTCTTTAGCTCCCTGATCGGGACTGTCGACCGTAGAAGTAAAACCGTCAATGGTTTTGCTTATATTAATTATGATCCGGAGCTGTGTACCCTGAACATTCAGTACGCCATTCCACTGACCTGTTATGTCTTGTGCCTGAATATTAAAAGTTACCAGGATAAAAAATAGTGCAGTTAGTAATATCTTCATATAAATTTAAATTTGTCTTTTGATTAATGTTGTAAAGTTAATAAAATTATAATTGGAATTCTACCAATACACACCTCTTTGAATTTATGCAATCTTTAAGAGTTAATAATCAATACGTTGCTCATATCCAAAATCAAAGATCCCACATCCCAAATCAAACAATCCCTTGTAATTTTAAATGATAAAGAGTATTTTGCAACTGATTTTAATGTAGATATTAGTGGTGGGTTGTGAAACCCACTTTTTTTTTATGGAAAAAGAAATAGAGCTTCAAAATCTGATCAATGAATATTTCGCCTCTTCTGATTACAAAATAATAGAAAATATAATACGAGGTGAAAAAGGTACAAGGGTACTTGAAATATTCGTTGATAATGAAAAAAGCATAAACATAGACGAGATAACAAAGATCAATAAAGACCTGAGCAGTCTTATTGATGAGAAGATTGATTTGTTTAATATTTCAAATCTTGTTGTATCGTCTCCTGGAGCAGAGCGTCCATTGAAATTTCACTGGCAGCTTAGGAAACATGCCGGAAGAGTTCTTGAAATTGAAATGAATGACGGTGAAAAGCTTGAAGGCAGGCTTGCGGAGTTTCCTGAATTGTCTGATGAAAAGTCAGGCGAGGAGAAGATCACTGTTGAGATAACTGTAAAAGAAAAAGGAAAAAAGAACACCGTATATCAAAGAGAGATTAAATTCAAAGACATTAAAGAAGTAAAGGTAAAGTTAAGTTTTACCAAATAATTAAATAAATAAATTCAGCAAACAAAATGAAATCAGAAATTGTAGATGCTTTCTCAATGATGGCAAAAGAAAAGAATATCGACAGAGATATTCTGTCGAGTGTCATTAAGGATTCTTTTAAAAAAATGATGGAGAAGAAGTACGGACTGGAATCCAACTTTGAGATAGTAGTGAATATGGAAAAAGGAGACATTGAAATATTTTTGTATAAGACGGTAGTTGATGAAGTAGTCGATGACAATAACCAAATTGATAAAGAGCTTGCGAAAGAAAAATCAGGTGAAGATTTTGAAGTAGGGGACGAATTTGTAGAAGAGATCCCGACAGAAGAGTTTGGCAGAAGAATGGTTATAAACCTGAAGCAGAATCTCAATCAGAAAATAAGAGAGATTGAAAAAGAGATCACTTATAATACTTATAAAGATCTTGTCGGAGAGATACTTGTCGGAGAGATCTATCAGATAAAGCCGACATCGATACTTATTATACACAACGGTAACGAAGTCATTTTCCCAAAAGGAGAGCAGATTCCGAAAGAAAGATATAAGAAAGGCGATACTACAAGAGCAATTGTAAAGAGTATTGAAAAGAGACAATCCGGTCCGCCGCTGATTATTGTTTCCAGAGCTGATGAACAGTTTTTATATAAATTATTTGAACTTGAGATTCCGGAGATATATGACGGAATTATTGATATCAGAGGAATTGCAAGAGAGCCCGGTGAAAGAGCCAAGATAGCCGTTACTTCAAATGATGACAGAATAGACGCTGTCGGCGCTTGTGTCGGAATGAAAGGAATAAGAATTCACTCAATAGTAAGAGAGTTAAGTAATGAAAATATTGACGTTATCAACTACACGGAAGATCCTGCTCTTTACATATCAAGAGCTTTATCTCCTGCAAAACTGAATGACATTTATCTTGATAATGAAGATAAAGTTGCAAAAATATATGCTGACGAAGATCAGATCAGTCTGATAATCGGAAAGAGCGGTCAGAATATTAAACTGGCTTCTAAGCTTACAGGATATCAGATCGATGTAGTAAGAGCAACCGATGAAGAAAAAGAAGAGGATGATGAAGAGCTGGATGATGATATAGATGATACAGATGATATAGATGATATAGATGATATTGGTGATAATGAAGATACAGATGATATTGAAGATACAGAAGATACCGAAGATGATGAAGACACAGCAGAAGAAGTAAACGAAGAAACAGACAAAGAAACAGACAAAGAAACAGAAGAAGATTCAGAAGAAGAAGACACAGAATCAGACG
>JAGPCH010000197.1 GCA_018058125.1 Ignavibacteria bacterium
GGTTTAAGATTGATTATTTACAAATTATTAATTGCTGTCTGAAACCGAATCAAGCACTTCAATACCGGTTGCATCGATTACAAGCACCTGCTGAGGTCCGACTATTTCTGATTCATCTTTTGGATTTGAAGATTCCTCATTGAAATGTTTTGCATCATCTTCCGAGATCTCAGTCATTTTGAAAGTTCCTGTAATGATAACTTCTTTACCGGAAATATCTTTAGGTAAGAAAAAGTTATGACCTGTCTTAGCTCTGACCGAAGTAGTACCGTCAGTCATCACCATCCAGCAACCCATAGCCTGACAGACTTCTGCAACAACTCCTCTTACAGTAACAATCGTATTATTTACTGATTCTGCATTTCCAAGCAGATCTCCAAATGATAATTGTTTAACATTCTCATCAATAGCACTTCCGTAAAGCATACCTGCTGAAGTTTTTACTCCAACCGGCTCCATGTTTTTTTCTTCTTTATTATTTTCCATACCCATACTAGGATCACCTTGTGAATATGCAACTGAAGACATTATTAATATTGCAAAAATAAAAATTGAAATTGTTTTCATAATTTAGTTAATTGATTTAATTTTTGGTTGCTGCAAATTAAGGATTATGTATGGGAAAAAAAATTCATAATCTGAGGTGCAGCCCTTGGGTTTGAATTCAAAATCATTATTTAAGGAAATAATCTTCATAGTCATCATTCCAAAAGTCAATCCGAATTAAAATCAGAATAACCTCTTCAGCAATTTCTCAGTCTCCTCCAGCCTCTTCTCATCCTCATTACCTGCAAGATCGATCTCTATTACAAGTCTGTCTTTCTCAGGTAAGAGTACATATTTGCCCGAACGGTCTGCCGAGATTTTTTCAATTATATTATCAAAAAATTCTCCGTGATAAATTTTACTCTCTTTATCTTCAGGGAAGTATAGTGTGAGAGATCTGTTTCTGATTGTGAGTTTTTCAAAACCGAGTTTTGTTGCGGCTAATTTTATACCGATCATCCTCAGCAGATTGGAAACATCATCTAAATATTCTCCGAAACGGTCTTTTAGTTCCTTGCTGATGAGATCAAGTTCTTCTTGGGTCTTGAGTTCATAAAGCCTTCTGTAAATATTCAGCCGTTCTGTGTCGTTTTGAATAAAGTCTTTTGGAATAAGCGCATTGAGATCGTTTTCTATAATCGTACTTCTCTCTTCAACTTTCTTCTTAATGCTTTCATTTATTTTCTGTAGTGACTTTTCATTAGTGAACAGATCCTTGAATTCATTTTCCTTCAGCTCAAGTACTGCTTCCTCGATCGTACTAATGAACAGATCAAATCCTATCTCCTGTATGAATCCGCTCTGCTGCTTACCCAATAAATTCCCTACTCCGCGGATCTCCATGTCGCGCATTGCAAGCAGGAATCCTGATCCGAGATCGGTAAACTCTTCTATTGCCTGAAGTCTCTTCACTGCGATCTTCGTCAGCTTTGCATCGGGAGGAGCTATCAGGTATGCAAATGCCTGCACCTCGCTTCGTCCTACCCTTCCCCTAAGCTGATACAATTCCGCAAGCCCGTACATATTAGCATTATTGATTATAATTGTATTTACATTCGGTATGTCCAGTCCGGATTCAATAATTTTTGTGCAAAGCAGTATGTTAAGTTTTTTCTCGATGAAATTTATCACAACGTCTTCAAGCTCTTTCCCATCCATCTGTCCATGCGCAATTCCTATCTTAGCTTCGGGTACATAATTTTTTATAGTGTCACCGAGTCTGTACAAATTCTTTACTTTATCATTAACAAAATAAACCTGGCCGCCGCGGTTGAGCTCGTGTCTGATGATCCCGGCAATATTGTCCCAGTCGAGTTTTATGATCTCAGTAATGATTGGCTTTCTGTTTTTCGGAGGAGTATTTATAATGGAAAGATCCCTTGCACCGAGTAATGAAAAATTTAATGTTCTTGGTATCGGAGTTGCAGTAAGAGTTAAAGTATCAACATTAGGTTTAATGCTTCGAAGTTTTTCCTTAGCCTTTACGCCGAATCTCTGCTCCTCGTCGATGATAAGCAGTCCAAGATCTTTGAAATCAATGTCTTTGGATAAAATCCTGTGTGTACCGATGAGGATATTAAGTTTGCCCTCTTTGAGTCTCTCGAGTGTGTTCTTCTGTTCCTTGCGGCTTCTGAGTCTTGTGATGTTATCAACTTCCACTGCGAATGACGACAGTCTGTCTCTGAATGTATTATAATGCTGCACAGCCAGTATAGTTGTAGGCACAAGCACTGCAACCTGTTTATTATCCATCACCGCTTTGAATGCCGCTCTCACAGCAACTTCCGTTTTACCGAACCCAACATCACCGCAGACTAATCTGTCCATTGGGTTTTCAATTTCCATGTCTTCTTTTGTCTCTTCTGTCGCTCTGAACTGATCAGGCGTGTCCTCATACATAAAATTCGCTTCGAGCTCTTTCTGCCAATGTGTATCTGCGGAGAATCTGAATCCCTTTTCCGATTTCCTTTTTGCATACAGCAGTATCAGATCCCGTGCAATATCTTTTACCTGTTTCTTGGTCTTAGCTTTTAGCTTATCCCACTCCCCGCCTCCGAGTCTTGTCAGCGCAGGAGTGTGTCCTTCTGCTCCTGAATATTTTTTTATCAGATTAATGCTGTTCATATTCAAAAACAGTGTGTCGCTTCCGTGATATGACAGCACGACTACTTCCTGATGAGAGTTACCAACTGTGATCTTTTTTAATCCTGAATATTTCCCGACACCAAAATCTCTGTGAACGACAAAGTCACCATACTCTAATTCTTTTAACTCAGAAAAGCTCAGCCCTTTAAACTTAAGCTTCTTTTTCCTGATCTGTTTAAAATATCTGCCGAAGATCTGATGCTCTGTGTAAAGGAGTATCTTGCTTTCATTGAATAGAAATCCGTTGTGTACGGATTCCGGGATGACAGTGAATTTATTTTTAATACTGAATCCGGAATAGTCATTTGTTCTATCAGAATCTATTTCATTATCTTCATCTTCCTGATGAAATTTATCATCCTGTTCGGCAATATCATCATCTTCAAGTTCTTCCAGTAATTCACGGATACGCTTTGCCTGATGTTCGTCTGATGTAAGTATGTAAGCTTCATAACCTTTACTGATATTTTCACAAAGATTATTATACAGCGCCTTTAGATTGGAATGAAAGTCAGGCTGAGGCTTGGATTCAAAACTTATTTCTGTAAGTGAATTTTCGGATGGAATTAATTCAGATAATGTATTCGCAAAAGAAGTAAGATAAACGTGCCTGAATTTTTCCAGACTTGTGATAAGATCTTTGTCTTTAATTTCATTGATCGTGATCTCCGGTTCGTCAATAATAATAAGCGTATCTTCGGGTAAGTAATCGGTTATCAGTTCATCCGGTTCGTAATCTTTAACATCATCTTCACTTTCATCTGAATCCGAATTAAGATTTATGCCGATCTTCACTGATTCGATTTCACGAACTGATCTCTGCGAATTAATATCAAACTCTCTTACCGACTCAATTGTATCACCAAAAAATTCTATCCTGACGGGACTTTCCATATTCTCGGAAAACAGATCAACGATTCCGCCTCTGACAGAATAGTCACCTGGCTCTTCTACAAAGTCTTTCCTGTTGAAATTATATTTATCGAGAGTTGCGATCAGTTCGTCGAAACTTTTGTTTTCTTCTTTTTTAATTTCAAATAAAGAAGCTTTGAACTTATCCCTTGAAATGATCTTTTCTGATAATTCAGAAGCATTAGATAAAACAATAAAGTCATTTCCTTCGGCAAGGTTTATTAGGATACCGGAAGTTGATTCGGAATCTGACAACTTTGATGAATATACAGCCGGCTCGATTGAATTTCCAATTAAGTCAATATCATCTTTCAGCTTCACGACTCTGTCAATATCGTGTGAGATTATAAAGATCTTTTTATTGGCATTATTGTAAACATGATCAAAAATAAATGAAGCCAGAGAACCATTTACGCCTTTGAGCGAAAGGTTATCCTTGCTTTCATTCAGATTGGCTTTGAGTTGTGTGAATTTCTCTGATGAGAATATTTTTGGTTTGATCTGATGAAGAGTTTCTCTCATTACATTTCCCCGAATCCGTCTTTAAAGAATTTTAACATTTCCTCCGAAAGTTCTTTTTCATCTTCGCCATCGAATCTGAGATCGAGGGTTGAGCCTTCTTCTGCTGCAAGTGTCATTACACCGATGATGCTTTTCCCGTTGACTTCGAATCCGTCTTTCGAAATAAAAAAATCCGCTTTGAATTTTGCTGCGATCCGGACTATCATGGAAGCGGGA
>JAGPCH010000196.1 GCA_018058125.1 Ignavibacteria bacterium
TAATTTTATTTCAAGAATTGAAAATTGATAAATTAATTTTTCTGTGTTAATTTATTTCTTAAATATTCATATTAATCCCAATACTTAATACTTAATACTTAATACTTAATACTTAATACTTAATACTTAATACTTAATACTTAATACTTAATACCAATCACATGTCACTGGAATCAATCGAAATGAATGATGATCGTTATTCCCGGCTTGAACTAATTACATGGTGGGATCAGGATATTTTAAAAAATGCAAAGATACTCGTAGTTGGATGCGGAGCATTGGGAAATGAAATAGTTAAAAATCTTGCAATGCTCGGTATCGGCAATATCAGTGTTGTAGATATGGACAAGGTTGAGAAGAGCAATCTTACAAGGAGCATTTTATTCAGGAAAGAAGATGAAGGCAGGTCAAAGGCTGAAGTGATCTGTGAAAGAGCTAAAGAAGTTAATGAAGATATTAACATAAACTATTTTGACGGGAATGTATTTAATTTCGGATTAGGAGTTTTCAAAAGTTATGATCTGATAATAGGCGGACTTGATAACAGAGAGGCAAGATTATTTATAAATCAGTCATGCTGGAAAGTCAGCAAGCCATGGATTGACGGCGCTATAGAAGTTCTTACGGGAGTTGCCCGAATGTTCGTTCCTCCCGACAATGTCTGCTATGAATGCACAATGTCGGAGATTGATTATAAACTCATTAATAAGAGAAAGTCCTGTATGCTTCTAGGTCTTGAAGAGATCAGTCAGGGTAAGATACCTACAACTCCGACTATCGCTTCGATTATAGCCGGCGTGCAGGTGCAGGAAGCAATAAAGTATCTACATAAAAGAGAAGATCTTAATTGTCTTAACGGGAAAGGATTTATCTTCAACGGCGGAAACAATGATTCCTATATAATAGAGTATCAGAAGAATGAGGATTGCCCTTCACATTATAATTTTAAAAATATTAAGAAAATTAACATAAGTTTTAATGAAGCAAAACTCAGTGATGTGATTGAGTTTGGTAAGGAATATTTTAAGAATGACAGCTTTAATATTGATTTCAATAACGAAGTAGTGTATGAATTAGTAAACGAATCGGAAAAGCAAAATTCCGGGGTGACAGAGTATTTTGGAAATCAGAATCTGATGTCGGTTAAAGATGTAAAACAGAATGACGGAAACATATTGAAGATCAGATCTTTTCACAATCTTAAAACAGGTTCACCTCTTACAGCGAAATTATTAAATAAAAAACTTTCCGAATTTAAACTTCCATATAACGATATACTGGTTTTAAGAAAAGGCGAGGAAGAAGTTCAGATCGAATTCGGATCAGTAGAAATATTCAGTACTACAGATCATGTAAGTTAAAATAAATTTCACAATTTTTATAACATAATTCATTTACAGGCATTTACGATTTTATAAAAAATAAAACCTGTCCGTATTGTCAGTCACGCTTAAAAGCTGACGCTGACTTTACTGTTTGTTCGCATTGCGGCACTCCTCACCATACAGAATGCTGGGAAGAGAATGGCGGATGCACTACATACGGATGTATAAACAATCCCAACACTGAAAGGAATATCGGAATAGGAACGGACGGATCGGAAGATGTCGGAAATGAGACGGTAGAATCACTAAGAGAATCTATAAGAGAGTCAAGAAGGACCTCTCCCGGGAGCGTACCAGGTACTGAACTTACAGATTGTCCAAATTGTAATTCAAAGATCGAACCCGAATCGGTTTATTGTAAATATTGCGGATTTAATGTAGTCGAAAAAAAATTCGATGAAGCAAAGACAACGGCTGGCACATCTGTTGATAAAGAAGAATTTGAAAAGGAATACAAAAAAAGATACAAACAAAAATTAAGCATTACACGCAAAAGGTTAATTCTTACTACATTTAGTATTATTATTCTGTTGTCTGCATTCAGTTATTTGCTTTACTTTACAGTTAATAAATTAAATGTATATTTTTCATCGGATGAGTATAAGATCAGAAATACTGTAGATAACTGGAAAGAAGCCTGGGAGGATAAAAATCTTGATAAATATAAAAGTTATCTGACGGAAGATTACACATATTACGGAAGTGACGGTAAGAAAACAGACCTGAAGGAAAAGCTGAATCGAATAGAATATACTTTTAAAAATTATGAATATATAAAGATAAGAATAACGGATTTTGAATTTGTAAGCGATTCGGTATTTACGGAAAATGACAGGAAGGTTCAATTCAGCGAAAAATATGAATCGGATAAATTCAATGAAGATGGTCTGAAAATTTTAAGATTGTACAAAGGTGAAGAGACAAACGGCGAATGGAAGATTTACAGGGAAATATTTAAAGAGAAATAGTTTCAGGTATCAGGTATTAAGTATTAGGTATTAGGTATAGAATTTTTAAAATTTCAAATTATTTTACTTAATACTTAATACTTAATACCCAATACTTTTTATACAAAAAAGAAATACGAGATCAGCAGTCCGATTACAAGAGTCAGACCGAACATCATATTAAGCTGAGCTGTCATCATAATATGTTTCGTACCATATTCAAATCTCTCCATGCCATCAGGCGGAAATCCATCGGACATTTTTACGATCTTCAAAGCAAGCGGCAAAGTGATCAGCGCCAGCAAAGAAAACCACGGAAGCAAATTCATCACAACAAATACAATAAGTATAAGATAAGCTCCGAGTATCATACCGTAAAATAATTTAATAGATGCTTTTTCGCCTACCAGTATTGGCAGAGTTTTTACTCCGAATTTTCCGTCAAAATTAATGTCACGAATATTATTTGAATGAAGTATCGCATCAATTAACAAACCGATTGGAATTGAAAACAAAAGCGGCTCATATGAAAATTTTCCGGTCTGAACTATATAAGCACCAAGTGTCATTCCCAGTCCGAATGAAATTATCACCTGAATATCACCTAATGCTTTGTATTTTAATGCAAGAGGTTTTGCTGTATAGAATATCGCTGAGAGCAATCCGAAAAGCGTAAGATAAATTATCCAGGCACCAGCTACAGTATATAGATATACACCGATAAGAGATGCGATAAGAAGTGAAACTACGGCTGCTGTTTTCATTTGCTTCATACTGACGAGTCCCATCGAGATTACCATCGAACCGCCATGAGGGATGCCGAGCTCTTTATCTTCTTTATCTATTCCCTTTTCATAATCATAAATGTCGTTGATAATGTTTGTTCCGACCTGAACAAGTATGCATCCAATAAGACAAAGTATGAAATTAATAAAATTAAATTCTAAACCGGGGTTTAACAAAACTGCGAGAACGGATCCGAATAAAACAGGTATTATGGAAGCCGGGAATGAGTAAGCTCTAGAAGCCATCATCCATAAGCTAAATCCTTTTGGAGCTGTATTTTCTGACATGTTATAAATAAATTTAGCAAAATTACGAAATCTAATTTTTAAAAAACATATACTAAAAGTATGAAATTAAAAGAGCGGAATATATTACGAATTTTTTAAATAATCATTTTTCAGAAACTTTCCGCTTCCAATGATCTTTACCTTTTCAAAAAATTCTTCACGAG
Organism: Ignavibacteria bacterium; assembly: GCA_018058125.1. Classification (GTDB taxonomy): domain Bacteria; phylum Bacteroidota; class Ignavibacteria; order Tepidaquicellales; family Tepidaquicellaceae; genus JAGPCH01. The sequence goes on from JAGPCH010000196.1 coordinate 3,570, forward strand.
AGTTTGATACGGGAAACGGAACATCCGGAACAGGCACACCTAAAAATCCGCATAAAGGCAGCCATCCTGATCTTACATCGAAGACAAGAAGTTTTTCTTTTGGGATAGTTCTGATCACGTCTTCAGTGTGAAAATTAAATTCCGAAATCACTTTTTCTTTATCTTTAAGATCATTTCCAAATTCCAGATGAGACAACTTTCTGCTGTACATAAGCACAGGAATTCTTTTTATGGCTTGTACAGAGAAAGGTAGATGAACAGCAAGTTTAAGGATCTTCCACGAGAAAGGATTTCCTGCCGGAAAGATTGTAGCAGTAGCGCTCTTATACCAATCTTCAGGATCTCTTACAGTGTGTATTACTTTTGCATGTGAATAGTAAGAAAAGATTTTTTTAAAATATCTTGCCACAGGATAATCAACAGCCGAATTAAAACCATGGAACAGTTTATCCCATTCAACAATCATATCGTTTTCCGCATCTGTAAAATATTTAACTCCGGAAGGGTTTTGAAAAAGCTCGGTCATGTGATAGCACTTACCGAATCCGAGAATTTCGAGAGCGAGTTTTAGGGAATAAGTACCTGTTCTTCCCAGACCGGAGCCGATGATTTTGAGAGCCATAAAAATAAAGTTACAATAAAATAAAAAGCGGAGCTAATTAAACTCCGCTTTCAGCAAATAACGCTAAAATAAAATTCCTAATTCTTAATTTTCAATTCCCAATTAAAAAGTGGACAGAGCCGGGCTTGAACCGGCGACACACGGCTTTTC
>JAGPCH010000198.1 GCA_018058125.1 Ignavibacteria bacterium
AAATTAGTCTGATGAGAAACTTAGTTTTAATGGGTATTTATAATTACCCAATACTTTGTAAATAACATAAAACGGACAATTATTTAAACTAAAGCATTTATATTCCAGGGTATTTACAGGAAAAACTTTCTTTGTAAAATTATGTGCGTTTTTATAATTTCTAATAAAAATTCATAAATTAAAAACTTACAATGAAAATTTTGTTAAAATTTTTCACATTTCTTTTTTTACTATCCGGTGTGTTTCAGAATTCTTATTCACAGCAAAATATGAACGGCTGGTACTGGGTAAACGGACAGCCCCAGTCAAATGATATAAGATGGTCAAAAATACTGGATGCAACTCACTACTATGCAGTCGGAGATAATGGTACATTCATGAAATCATCTGACGGCGGTGACAACTGGCTTATTAATACACAATCAGGAGTTACTGATCCTTCGTTTGGATCCGGCGGAACATTAAGATTATTTTCAGCATGGTTTTTTGATATTAATACTGGATATGTAACCGGTCAATCAGTATATAATGAACAGGCATATATAAGGAAAACTACAGACGGGGGAGATACTTTCAGTTCTGTTGCTCTTGGCGTTGGAGTTGGTTCCGGAGTATCCAGAGTTTATGATATTTATTTTATAAATTCAAATACAGGATACATTTGCGGAAACAGTTCCATAAAAGGAATGAAGACTACAAACGGAGGTTTAAACTGGACAGTAATGCCAAATTTGCCTGTTACAAATTATGAATATAATTGCATATATGCATTTGATGAAAACAACATATATCTTGGAGTGGAATCTGCAGGAACTCACAGAAAGATAGTAAGAACGTCAAATGGCGGCGCTACTTGGATAGATCAGACATTACCCGGTTCTGCGATATTAACGGTAGAAGGCATAGAATTTAAAAACTCAAACACCGGATATTTATGCGGCAGCGGATCGGTTGGAAATGTTGCCTACTTTGCATTTACTACAAATGCGGGAGCGGACTGGACTCAGGCCGTCTTCCCAAACAATAATTTCAGTTTAACAGATCTTAAAATTACAGGCGATAGAGTAAATACTTTAAGTTCTTTCAATTCTTACTATTATACTACTAATAATGGAGTTAATTGGGATTCAGTAAAATACAGTGATCCAACTAATATATATCAGCCGATCTTATCAATCTATTATACATTTGATATAAACGGTACAGATTTAATAGTTGCTGGATTCAGCGGTAAATTGAATGTAAGCTATGATGGAGGTTCGAGCTGGAGAAACAAAAACTACACAGTTGATTATAATAATTACTGCTTCTCTTCGGTTTATGCGATGCCGGGATCACAAAAAGTCTGGGCAGGTGCTTTTGGCGGAGGTCAGATACTTTATTCCACTAACAGGGGATCTAACTGGACATTGATCCAGACATCTGCTCCCGAATCATTTGAAGATATTGAAATGACAGATGCAGGTACCGGATATGCCGCCGGGGGAAATATTAATTACGGAGGATACTGTTACAAAACAACCAATGGCGGAGCAAACTGGTCTCCCACTGCACCGCTTCCGACACCATTTATAAAGAGTAACGGAATTAGTTTTGTCAATTCTGCAACCGGATGGGTATTTGGAGGAAGTCCTTTCGGAAATACAAATCAAATAAGTAAAACCACTAACGGAGGAGCAACCTGGGTAGGGCAGCCATTCAGTCCGACACATGGATTGTCATTTAATGACGGAGACATGGCAAATGCAAGTACCGGGTATTGTGTGGGTGTAAATGTTTATAAAACTACTAATGGCGGATCTAACTGGAATGCACTTACAACTCTTCCATCAGGGATATACTGGAGCAGAGTCCGGGCTTTTTCTCCTTCTACTTTATATCTCGGTGGCAGTCAAAGAATTTATAAATCTTTTGACGGCGGATTGACATGGGATTCGGTATTCATTCCATCTGCAGAGGCTAGCATAGCAAATATGGACTGGGCGGATCTTGAAAATGGAACAGTTGTAGGAACTGCCGGCTATACAGCAAAGACAAAAGACGGTGGACTTACCTGGACAGAAAGAAATACAGGTACTTCTACCCTTACCGGAGTTTCGATGGCAAGTAAAGATACAGTATTCGCAGCCTGTGACAGAAATGTATGGGGTGCGGTCTTCAGATTGTATGATAATCCTTCTACGGTTACCGCAATAAATCTTACAGTTGGAATTGAAGGTTTCTGGAACGGATCTTCACAAGTAAGCGACACAGTAAAATGTCATTTGAGAAGTTCAGTATCTCCTTTTGCAGAAGTTGAAGTCGCGTCTGCTGTGACTGATAATTCAGGTTACGGTTCATTTAATTTTTCCGGTATTCTATCAGGATCTTATTATCTTGATATTACACAAAGAAATTCTCTTGAAACATGGAGCGCCTTGCCTTTAGCTATGACATCAGGCGGTACATATAATTATAACTTTACAACTTCATCGGCACAGGCGTACGGAAATAATACTACACTGAAATCCGGTAGATTTTGCAATTACAGCGGTGATATAACTCAGGAAGGCTCTGTAGATTTAAATGATGTAGTGAATGTAAATAATGCCGCATCAGTATTTACTACCGGATATGTAGTACAGGACGTTACCGGAGATGATCTTGTGGATCTATCCGATCTTATAATTACATTTAATAATGCATCGATGTTTGTTTCTAAAATAACCCCATGACAGTTAAAAGTTAAAAGTTAAAAGTTAAAAGTTAAAAGTTAATAGTTAAGAGTTAATAGTTAAAAGTTAACTTAAAAAATAAACAGCCCGGGGAATTTCTCAGGGCTGTTTTTTTATTAATTTAGAATTGACATGAAAATTTTTAAGATGGGTATAAAAAGTTTAACAATAGCTTTATAAATCCATGAAAACAAACTAAAATTAATTAATAATAATTTAATATCCGGGTATTTGTAAGGAAACCTTTCTTTGTAAAAATAGATAAGATTTTATAATTTCATCAAAACCATTCATAATTTAAAATAAATTTAATGAAAATTTTAGCAAAATTTTTCACATTTCTTTTTTTACTATCCTGTGTGTTTCAGAATTCTTATTCACAACAAAACATGAACGGCTGGTTCTGGGTTAACGGGCAGCCTCAAACCAATGAACTGAATTGGACCAAGATTATTGACGCGACTCATTACTATGCTGTCGGAGAAAATGGAACATTCATGAAATCTTCAGACGGTGGTGACAGCTGGCTTATAAATACACAAGCCGGTGTACTTGATCCTTCTTTCGGATCAGGCGGAACACTAAGGCTTTATTCAGGTTGGTTTTTTAATGTAAATACGGGTTATGTGACCGGACAATCTGTAAGTGGTGATGGTGGAATTATAAGGAGAACTACAAACGGTGGTGAAACATTTTCAAGTATTGCACTTGGTCTTGGATCCGGTCTTTCAAGAGTATATAATATTTATTTTATAAATTCCAATACCGGATACTTATGTGGAAACAATACAGTCAAAGCAATGAAGACCACAGATGGAGGGTTAAGCTGGAACGTAATGCCAAATCTGCCAGCATCACCTTATCTTTATAATCGAATCTATGCAATAGATGAAAATAATATATTTATAGGTGTGCAATCTGAGGGAATACATAGGAAAATTATAAGAACTTCAGATGGAGGTTCAACTTGGATAGAACAGACTTTACCGGGATCTGCAATATTAACTGTTGAAGGAATACAATTTCAGAATTCAAACACCGGCTTTGTTTGCGGAAGTGGTTCAAATAATAATCTTACATATTTTGCTTATACTACAAATGCCGGAGTAGACTGGACACAGGCAGTTTTTCCAAATAATAATTATTCATTAAAAAGTCTCACAATTGTTGGTTCCACTGTTTATACATTAAGTTCTTTTAACTCATATTATTATACATCTAACTTAGGATTAACCTGGGATTCTGCAAATTACAGTGACCCTTCAAATCTATATCAACCGATCGTATCACGCTATAATGCTTTTGATATAAACGGTGCTAATATTATTACTGCAGGTCTATACGGTAAAATGAATGTTAGTAATGATGGAGGTTCGACATGGAGAAATAAAAATTATGCTGTGGACTATGTCAATTACTGTTTTTCTTCTGTATATGCAATGCCGGGCTCCCAAAAAGTCTGGGCAGGTGCATACGGTGGAGGTCAGATATTATACTCTACAAACAGAGGTACAAACTGGACATTGATTCAAACTACTGCACCGGAATCTTTTGAAGATATAGAAATGACAAATGCAAACACAGGATATGCTGCTGGTGGGAATATAAATTTTGGGGGATATTGTTA
>JAGPCH010000199.1 GCA_018058125.1 Ignavibacteria bacterium
CGCAGGTCGTAGTCTAAGGCAGATGCGAAAATTTCGATTCTGTTTCCGTAGTAGTCAGTAGCTCCGTTTGCAATATCGGAAACGTCATTAACGACGAAAGAAATTTTCTTATCGGGTTCGTATTTATAGAGGGCGGTGATTGGACCGTAAACTTCCTCTGCAATTTTTGCAATAGTGCTGGCAGTGCGTTCAGTTCCGCTGTGGTATAATACAAAGAAGTGCGGAGTTTCAATTGAGAACCAGTCCAGCTCGGGGTGCGGCTCAAACTGAGAATAAACGCTGCCTGAATTAAACAAGGGAACAAAATTAAAAAATGAGCATAAAAACAGAACAACAATAACTTTGCTTTTTAACATTAAAGATTTTTTTTGATTTTGCAAATCGGATTTAAAATTATTTTTATTTAACGAAGAGGAGTATCACATAGTTCCTTGCTCCGTTTTATTTGCAGAAGTGTATTTACCGTTCGTTCTTTAAAAGTAACACAGAGACCACAGATTTATATGATTACACAGATATAAATTGAAATATACTTTAAAAAGTTTTATCAATCAGTGACATCATAAAAAATCATAATCATCAGTGTTGCCGTTTTAAAAACTTGCGGCGGTTTCAGCAGGTAGAAATTTTTTTCTATATTTTAAAGATTTGATTTTATATTATTGTTAAGCAATCGGCAAAAAACACAAACAAAAAAACTAAACAAAACTTATCGAGACGACCTCTACGATTTTTAATTTAAGCAGAGCGTAATTGAAATTAAAGTCAAACATTACATTTCAATCGACTTTATTCCTTCTAGCAATTTTAGTCACTTTCATCGCCTCCTTCGGTGATGCTCATGCACAGGGAAGAAGAGGAAAAGATATTATCATTATCACCGGAAATCCGCTGGATTCTTCGTTCACGTCCGTATTGGATTCTGTTGATAAGGCAAGGCAGGACTCTATTCGAAGACTGCCTGTGGATTCTACTGCCCGTATTAAATATTTTAAATACATCGCTCCGTACAACTACGGAACTAAGCCTAATACAACTCTTTCTCCTATTATTTTAGGAGGCTCATCTGAAATAAAATATGAAGTACAGTTTGATTCCCTTAATAATGTAATTATCCGCGAGACTTTCAACGGCGAAGATATTAAAGCTCCGCTTGTAATGCCCATCGATGCATATTTAAAACTGCTCTCACGGGAAAAGCAGCGAAGTATATTCAGTGATATCGTAAATGCAAAGTTTCAGGGCAATACACAGGATGACCTGAGCAAGCTGTTTGAAAAGATTACAAATATTACTATTCCTCTTCCGTTTAAGTCAGAAACTATTTTCGGTCCGCCGACAATTAATCTGAGCATTAACGGTATTATAGATATTACGGCTTCATACCAGAAAATCTCAAGTGAAATTACAAGCGCTGTTAGTCCGGATAATACCCAGAACAATATTAATTTCAAGCAGGATGTACAGGTAACTGCCCGCGGTAAAGTCGGGGATAAGCTTAGCATAGATGCTGACTGGAACACTACAAGAACATTCGATTTCGAGAACCAGCTAAAACTTAGATACGATGGTTATGCAGATGAAGTTATTCAGAAGATAGAAGCCGGTAACGTATCGCTTGATACAAAGAACAGTTTAGTTCAGTCATCTCAGGCATTGTTCGGTATAAGAGGTGAGTTTAAGCTCGGACCGTTAACACTTACAACAGTTATCTCTCAGAAAAAAAGTAAGCAGGAGACAAAAGATTTCTCCGGCGGGGCAACACAGCAGGATTTTACCATTAATGTTTATAATTACTCTGATAACCATTACTTTTTAGATACAGCATACATCGATAACTTTACGGATTATATGGCTGACGGATTTTTAGAGCCGGGAGTGAATCAGGACCGTCAGGTTTCATTAGATAATTTTGAAGTATGGGTACAAACGCAAAATACTACAGCAGATAGAAAAAATGCATCGTTATTAATTGATTTGCCTCCTCTTCAGGATGTCGGAGGTGTATATGATACATCTTATTACAGGCCTGACCAGATTCAGGGTAAAAGATATTTCGATATATTCCGTAAGTTATCGCCAACGGAGTACACTGTTAATACTCAGGCAGGATTTATAAGCTTAAAAACGAATGTTAATGAAAGCGATTATATCGGTGTTACTTTTAAACAGATAGGTTCTGTTACTAATCCGGGAAAAACTTACGGAACAAATTCAGTTAATTATACTCAGGATACGTTAGTATTAAAAATGGTTAAGTCAGGGAATATAAATCCTGCAACCGATACTAAGGCATGGTCTTTAAAATTAAAAAATATATACCGCCTTCCTGTATCGAGAGTTGTTGAAGATGGTTTTGAATTCAAAGTAAGTTTTGTTGACCCTTCCAACCTTACACAGTCTCCAAGCTTACCAAACGGTAAACAGGTATTGGAAGTTGTAGGACTGGATAAATTCGTCGGCAAAGGTCCCGAACAAAGGCCGGATAACTATTTTGATTTTCTTTCGGGGCGAACTGTAAATACTGAAACTGGCGATATTATTTTCCCGACACTGCAGCCATTCTTAGACCCGATACTGGCAGCTACAAATGACACTTCATTAGTGTTCCGTGAAATTTACACAAAGCTGAAATCCGAAGCATCTATTTCTCCTAATAACTCTAAATATATTATTACCGGTAAAGCAAGAGGGGAATCAGGCGTAAGCAGCACAGTAAATCTTGGTTTTAACGTTGTAGAAGGAAGCGTTATTGTAAAAGTTGGTGAAACACCTTTAACGGTGAATCAGGATTACGTTGTAGATTATACAACGGGAACTGTAACAATTAAAAATGCTGCTGCATTAGCATCTAAAGATTTAAAGATCTCATACGAGCAGAATGAACTTTTCTCATTAGCATCGAAAACATTCATAGGAGCCAGAGCAGATTATAAAATAAGCGATAAGACTACTTTAGGATTTACATACGTAAATTTAAAACAGGAAACATTAAACGATAAAGTAAGAATAGGTGAAGAGCCGACAAACAACTCTATGTTTGGTGTTGACTTCACTACTGAAATAAAATCAAAGCTTCTCACAAAATTTGTAAATTATCTGCCCGGGTTTAACTCGAAAGAAGAATCAGGCTTTACATTCAAAGGTGAGTTTGCAATGATAACAGGCGACCCTAATACTAAGAAAAGCAATATACCATCCGATAATAACGAAGCAGTTGCCTATGTAGATGATATGGAAGGCTCGAAGAAAATTATTTCTCTCGGCTCTAATTATACTACGTGGACAGTCAGTTCCATACCGGTAAATTTAAAAACTCCGGGCATAACTGCAATTCCCGATACACTGATTCCGCTTTATCAGTCAATCAGAGGAAGGATGCGCTGGTATAATATTCCAAACGATGTCAGCATAAAAGATATTTATCCGTTGAGAGATGTTGCCGCAGGGCAGGACAGGATAACGCCTTTCTATATTACCTATAACCCTAATGACAGAGGACAGTATAATTATAATACACTTTATAATAATAAGAATAACGGAACTGTAGCTGATACAATGCTTCCGTTCAAAGCACAGACTTTTAACGGTATTATGAAGTATCTGAATTCAACCACTACAGATTTAGTCAGTGAAAATATTAACTTCATTGAGTTCAGTATGCGTGTTTTCAGTGGAACTTCACTTGCAGGAAATACAAATGCTAAACTAAATATTGACCTCGGAATTATCAGTGAAGATGCTATCCCTAACGGAATATTAAATACGGAAGATAAAAATAATAACGGTACGCTTGAAGTTCCACCCGGAACTGATGAAGATGTTGGTCTGGATATGTTAATTAAAGCTGATGAAATTGTGCGGTATCCGGGATTAGGTACTGACCCTAGTTTAGATGATAACGGTGACGGAACAAGCATTAACTACGATATAATAAATGGAACTGAAAATAACAGATTCTACGACGGCGGTAATAAGCCCGATACAGAAGACCTTAATAAAAATGGTACGCTCGATAAAACAGATGCCTACAGAACATATTCGGTATCACTTGATACCGTTAATAATACACGAATTGTAGGAAGAGGCTCGAACGGATGGGCTCAGTACAGAATTCCTTTATCTGAGTTCAGTGATAGAATTAACAATGCCGGTCTTAATAATGTGCAATATGTAAGAATATGGGTAACAGGTCTATCAGATACGTTAAGAGTCGCATTAGTAGATTTAAACTTAGTAGGTAATCAATGGGTAAAGCCAAACAAAGATGATACCACTTATAGTATTTCAGTAGTAAGTATTGAAGAAAATCCTCAGATTTATCAAAGTCCTGTAG
>JAGPCH010000007.1 GCA_018058125.1 Ignavibacteria bacterium
ACAGTTGCCAGTGCTGCAGCAATAGTGATATTTGCAGCGGATGTTTTTCATAATCCTTTAATTTTATCAGCTTTAATAATAGTTTGTTTTTTGACAGGTGTTTATTCTTCAGCTTTGATGATGAAAAGGTTTGGTGAAGACCCATCCGAAGTAGTCATAGATGAAGCAGTTGGAATGTGGATCACAATTTTAATATTTATTGTACTCGAAGGAAAATCTCCGGATACTGCATATTATGTATTCTGTTTTTTAATGTTCAGATTTTTTGATATAACAAAGATCCAGCCTGCAAAATATTTTGATGAACTGAATACAGGATTTGGTGTCATGATGGATGATGTGATCGCCGGAATTTATGCAGGTATCAGCTCCTATGTTTTTTACAGAATATATTTTTTTGTTTCATACATTTGGTAATTTAAATATTCATTACAAATTCATTCCGAATCAAAGTTTAAATAAAATTGAAATCTAAAATAATCTCTATCGGTGATGAGATCCTGATCGGACAGATAGTAAATACGAATGCTGCATATATTGGTGAAAAATTGTTTTCAGCCGGATTTCCTGTTGAAAGAACAGTCGTTATAGGTGATGAAGAAAAAGTACTTATGGACGAATTACAGGAATCAACTGATAATTACGACATTACAATTATTACCGGTGGACTCGGTCCTACTCATGATGATATTACTAAACCAACATTAGTAAAATTTTTCAAAGACACACTTGTAACAGATAGCAAAGTTCTGGAACATGTAAAAAAAATCTTCAGCTCAAAGAAAGTTTATATGCCTGAAGTAAATATAGCTCAGGCTCTGGTCCCCTCTAAATCAAAAGTGATATGGAATGCAAACGGCACTGCTCCGGGTATCCTGTTTGAAACTGATAACAAAGTCATAATTGCAATTCCCGGAGTTCCATTTGAGATGAAAACATTGATAGATAAAGAAATAATCCCTTACCTGATATCAAAATTTAAAAATGATTTTTCTAAAGTTTATCTTCATAAAACTCTTCTGACTACCGGAGCAGGCGAATCAACATTAAATGAGATGTTAGGTGATATAAATGAAATTACTGCAATCGGGAAACTTGCATTCCTTCCTTCAATTACCGGTGTCAGACTACGAATCAATACCGAAGGTAAATCAAAATCCGAAGCTGAAACAAAGATCTCTTTAATAGAAAAAAATATCCGATCAAAAATTCAGGATTATATTTATGGAGAAGATGAAGATACACTTCAGAATGTAATTGGTAAGATATTAAAAGAAAAGAAACAGACTTTGTCGGTAGCAGAATCTTGTACGGGAGGTAATATTTCTTCAAAAATTGTAAGTGTCCCGGGAAGTTCAGAATATTACATTGGCGGTGTTTGTGTATATTCAAATCTAGAAAAAATAAAACTGCTTAATATAGAAAATGAAACCCTGAATAAATTCGGAGCAGTAAGTGAAAAGACAGCAATGGAAATGGCTGATGGAGTAAGGAATATTATGAACACAGATTTTGCGGTTTCTACTACAGGCATAGCGGGTCCAACGGGCGGATCTGATGAAAAACCTGTAGGACTTGTTTGGATTGGTTTTTCTTCAAAAGAAAAAACATATGCTATGAGTTTTTTATTCGGAGATGAAAGACAGAGAAACATTGAACGCGCTTCACAGAGAGCTTTGGAAATATTAAGAAGAGAATTACTGAATATAAAAATTATTTTTTAGTTTGAAATACTTTTATAATAAGCATATATTATGCTACTTAAAAATAATTATTAATTAATTAATTAAACATAAGATGAAAAAATTCAACAAATTTTTCAAAGGCAGTATTCCTGGTTTTTTAATCCTAATAATTCTGTCATTAGTAGGTTCAGAGATTTTTCAGGGTCAGAGTCAGGAAAGTCGTTTTAATTATGACGAAAATGATCCTTTAATTGACAGACCGACAAGAGAATCTCAGCAATATATTATTGAAAACAGTGATCAGTTTGATATTATAACTGATGCTGAGGGCTATGATAATTTCCAGATCGGAGTGGACAATGCAGAGCAAATGATTGTTTCTAATCCTAGAGATCCGTTAAATATGCAGTTTGGTGTAAATGGCGGAGCAGGACAGAGAGCTTATTACACAATTAACGGACATGACTGGATCTCAAGTAATCCTGTTTATCATTCATCCACATGCTGCGATCCATGGTCAGCATTTGACAGTCTCGGTGTGCTTCATTATGGTTCAGGTGTCAGCGGACAATATGTTTATAATTCCACTAACGGAGGAGCTACATATGGTTCAGCAATTCTGACTGTTTCAGGAAATGACAGAAACACAATGGCAGCTGACCAGACTAACGGCCCATATTCAAATTATTTATATGCTGCAATTACTCCTGGTAACTTTTCAAGAAGCACAAACGGAGGAACATCATGGTCACAAACTTATACTTCAAGTAATACTATTCCGGGAGTTATGATTGCTGTTGGTCCAAACGGACCTGTCCAGGGTGGTTGTGTCATGTATGTAACCAATACAGGTTCATCACAGAATGTAACGTATACATTCCATCGATCTACTGACGGAGGAGCTAATTTTGCAGCAATGTCAAGTTTAACCGTTGCAGGATACGTTGGTACATTGAATTCTGCCGGCAGACTTGTTATCAATAACGGCAGAACAAGACCTTATCCAATGATCGCAATGGACAACAGCTATGGTCCGAACAGAGGCAGACTTTATCTTGTATATGCATCAAATGAACCTGTCGGAAACGGTAATAAACCGGATATAATCCTGCAATATTCCGATGATCAGGGTGCTACATGGTCTTCAAGAATCACTGTAAACGATAATGCAAATCCTGAATTAAGCGATCAGTGGTTCCCTGCAATCTGGTGTGAAAAAGAAACCGGACGTCTTTATATAAAATGGTATGATACAAGAGAAAATCCTGCAACCTATATGGTTAATGTATATGCAACTTATACTGATGACGGTGGAATGACTTTCGCACCCAATCAAAAACTTACAACTCAGTCATGGGTGTATCCGTCACCTGCATGTTCGCCAAATACCAACTGTTACAGAGGTGACTATGACGGTATGACAGCAAATACAAAAACTTCTTTTTCTGTATGGTATGACGGCAGATCAAATACTTACCAGAATATTGCAGCTTACTTTCCTGACTATGCGTTCAAAGTTAATCCCGCTATAATCAACATAAACAACAGCAACTTTACTACATTCAATGCTGTGATTCCATCTGTAAAATTATATACTGATAATGTAACATTCTCAGGGACAGTAACTCCGGCTCCTGCAGCAGGTGCTTTAACTGTTTCTTTTCCAAATGGAAATACACTTAACAGTTACCCTGACTCCCTACTTGTAAGGGTCAATGCTGCGCCGGGTACAACTGCCGGTGTCTATACAGTAACTTTAAAAAGCGCAGGATCAAACGGTACGCCTGTGCACATAAGAACTTTATCACTTAATGTAGGACTGGTGGGCGTAGAAGGTATAAATGAAATCCCTTCCGCATATTTCCTGCTTCAGAATTACCCGAATCCGTTCAATCCGACTACCAAAATTGACTACATATTAAAGAATAATACTAATGTATCAATTAAAATATTTGATTCTAAAGGAAGTATTATTCAGACTATGGAAAAAGGAGTTCAAAATTCCGGAAGTCATTCCGTAGAATTTACAGCTTCGGATTTACCATCGGGAGTTTATTATTACAGACTGGAGACTGATGATTTTACCGATACTAAGCAGATGATTCTATTAAAATAATCCGCTTCTTACAAGATTAAGAAAATAAATCAAAACAAATTTATAAAAAGCCGTGGGAATCTATTTTCACGGCTTTTTTTATGAATAATTCCGCAACACATTTAGTCACTTCCCGTTTTGGATTCCTGATATATTAAATAAACATTAATTTTCAATATCCTTTGAACTATAACTTGAAATTTTAAATTATAATGCTTAGTTTGGAAACTCATAAAACGAAAATAGTTTCTAAGAAATTTTCCTTGAATAATTCAGATCAGATAAAACAAGACCGCAGCAAGATTCTTGAACACTCCCGCAAAAAATTTCATGCAGAAGGGTTTTATAAAACATCAATGGATGAGATAGCAAAAGATCTTCATATAAGCAAAAAGACCATATATAAGCATTTCCCTTCTAAAGAGGAGCTTCTCAGAGCTATAACTAATGATACGACATTTATTATTAAAAATAAGATAGTTGAAATAATAGAAGGTGACGAAGATGTAGTCGTAAAATTTGTGAGGCTTTTGAATATGCACAGTAACATGACAATGAATATCAGCGATAAATGGGTCAGGGATTTGACTATTCATGCTCCTGCAATTAAAATTGAAATTGACGAAATGAAGAATGATCAGGTCAATAAAGTTTTTACTAAATTACTGGAACAGGGTAAACGGGAAAAACTCATTGAGAATTATCCAACTCCTATCATTATGGCGAGTTTTGATTCTTCATTAAAGGCAGTCGTAAATCATGATTTTCTGATCAACAATAAGTTTACAATATTAAATGCTTTCAAGATTACATATGAAATGCTTTTAAACGGTGTTCTTACGAAACGGGGCAAAGAAAAATTTAAAAAAACAAAAGTTTTATTAGCTAAAGAAATTAAATTATAAATAATAAAAAATGATATTTATTTCACTGGAAAAAGTTATGAAATTTTCCGCATTGATTATTTTAATTGCCGTTTCATCAACCCTTAAAGCTCAGCAGGTTAAGACAATTAATAACGTTGAGCAGGCTATTAATCTGGCGTATAAAAACAATTCATCAATTATTACCGCAAAGCTGGACAGATTGAAAGCTCAGGAAAGAGTATCTGAGGCTTACAGTGATAATCTGTTTCCTTCAATTAATCTGAATTCAAGATTTCAGCGTGCCATCAGAAAACAGGTATTGAACATAGGCGATCAGCAGTTTGAAGTTGGTTCTGATAATTCCTTTACAAATCTTATTGATGTAAGAGAGTCTCTTCCAATACTCGGAACTCCTGTTTTTGCAGCTATAAGAATTGCAGACTATTATGAAAAGACACAAGAGCAGAATATTACGAAAACAGAAATTGATGTAAAGAAAAATGTAAAAACCGCTTACTATTCAGTTTTACTTTCGAAATCAATTGTTGATGTAAATAAAATTACTCAGAAAAATTCTGAAGATAATTTTATTACAGTTGAGAAAAAATATAAGATCGGGACTGCGACAGAATTCGATTATCTAAGGGCAAAAGTAAGACTGGATAATTCAAATCCTCAATTGTCTGAATCTGAAAGAAATTATGAGATAAGTAGAAAGATCTTGCTTAATGAAATTGGATTAAAAGATCAACAGGATATTGAAGTACAAGGTGAGCTTACTTATGATAGTACTGAAGTATTTCAGACTACTGATCAAATGATTGAAAACATTGCTAAAAACAACATAGAAGTAAAACAGCTTGAAGTTTTGAACAGTATAAATAAGGAACTGGTCAAAATCGATAAAGCAAACTATCTCCCTAAGCTATCTGTTTTTGCACAGTATACTTTGTTCTCAAATGAAAATGACGGACAACCTATAATGGATTACAGATTTGGTAATACACTTTTTGTAGGACTGGGGCTTGATTGGAATTTAAATCTTTTCAGAAATTCGTATAAAGTCAATCAATCTGAAATCGAAGTTAAGAAAAATGATGAACAGCTTGCCCAGCTTAAGCAGGGATTGAAACTTCGTGCCGAAAGTTCTATAATTGCTTTGGAAGATGCAAAAGAAAGAATTACTTCAAGAAGGAATACTGTGAAGCTGGCTGAAAGAGCTTTGGAACTGGCCAATGTCAGCTATCAGGCTGGAGTAATAAATCTTCTAGATGTCCAGGCAGCTGAGCTGAGTCTTTCAGAATCCAGACTTGCATTTCTTCAGGCTATCTATGATTATCAGATCGCTAAAGCAGAAATAGAAAAATTGCTTCAAGAATAAAAAAACACCATATAAATTTTTAAACAATTATATAAAATGAAAAAAATATTTTATTTCCTTTTAGTCTTAATTGCTGGAAGTATTTCTCTTCAATCCTGCGGTGGAGAAGGAGAAACAAAAACTGAAACAGAGAAAAAACTTCAGGCAGTCAAGATCATGGAAATTGTAACCGAAGATTTTCAGGAAAACTACAGTGTCGTTGGTATTGTCAAACCTTTTGAAAGTGCTAAGGTTTCCTCGGAAGAAGGAGGTCTGATCACTTATCAGCCGTTTGATAAAGGCAGCAGAGTATCAAAAGGTCAGGTAGTCGTTAGGTTGAGAAAAGATCAGGATGCTGCAGCATTCGAACAGGCTTTTACTCAGTTTGAACTTGCTCAGAGCAATTTTGAAAGGATGGAGAAATTGTATAATGAACAGGTTACAACTGAGCAGGATTATACAAATGCAAAATTTCAACTTGAACTTGCAGAAGATGCTCTTGATGTGCTCGAAACTAGACTGAGTAAGTCTTATGTCACTTCCCCAATAAGCGGAATCGTGGATATGAAATATCTGACTAAAGGGGAAGTATGCGGACCCGGTACACCAATTTTAAATATAGTAGAAGTATCAAGAGTAAAAATATCAGCCGGAATACCGGAGAGATTTATAGGTGAAGTTCAAAAAGGTTCTCAGGTAAAAATCACTTTTAGTGTCTATCCGGGTGAAGAATTTTCCGGAACAGTAAATTACGTTGCGCCAACATTAAGCGCGGTCAACAGGACATTTGAGATAGAAATAGTGCTTAACAACAGGGACGGCAGACTGAAACCGGAAATGAGCGCTAATATTGAAATTGTAAAATCCAAAGTTGAAAATGCAATTGTAATTCCTCAGGATTATATAGTTGATATCGGAAATGACAAGTATGTATTCGTTCTTGATAATGATGTAGCAAAGAAAAGAATTCTCAATCTTGGAGGAAGAGATGGTAATAAAGTTCTTATCCTTTCAGGAGTAAATGCGGGTGAGAAACTTATTTATGAAGGATTTCAGCCCCTTGCAGACGGAGATAAAGTTCAGTTAATAAACTAAAAATTTTATTTAGAAATGAATATTTCAAAAATAGCAGTAAATAACAGCGTTACGGTCTACATTCTAATTGTGATTATTATTCTATTCGGAGCATTTTCCTACAATGCAATTCCTAAAGAATCAGCGCCTTCTATCACTATTCCAAATATATTTGTTTCAACACTATATTTCGGTGTATCTCCCAAAGACATGGAAAATCTCGTGACACAGGAGATCGAGAAAGAAGTAAAAGGTATAAAGGATGTAAAGAAAGTGACATCGATATCACAGGAGAGTTTTTCTATGGTTAATATAGAATTTAATCCGGATGTGAAAATAGATGATGCGCTTCAGAAGGTCAGAGATAAGGTTGCTATTGCAAAGACCAAAATGCCTAACGATATAGAAGAACCATCAGTTACAGAGATCAATTTATCTGAGCAACCGATGCTTTATGTAAATCTTTCCGGTGATCTTGGGCTTGCAGCATTAAAAGATTATGCTGATAAACTCAGTGATGAAATAGAAGTCATACCCGGAATTCTGAGTGCAGATGTAAAAGGAGGATTAGAAAGGGAAGTAAAAATTAATGTCGATGCTAACAGACTTAAGTATTACAATGTTACTTTTAATGATATAATAAACAAGATAGGATTTGAGAATCAAAGTATTCCGGGTGGAAGTGTAGATCTCAGAAATCAGAATTATCTTGTCAGAGTACCGGGACAATATGAAGATCCTGAATTGATAAGAGATATCGTTGTAAAATCAGAAAATGAAAAACCTATCTATATCAGAGATATAGCTCAGGTTATTTATGGATATAAAGAACGAACCACTCTGTCCCGTCAAAACGGCAGAGAAGCAGTTACTATTGTTATTAAAAAAAGAAGCGGTGAGAATATAATCAGAATAGCTGAAGATGTGAAAGAGCTTGTGAAAAAGAAAGAATCCCAGTTCCCTCCGGGACTTCAGGTAAATTTTACCGGTGATCAGTCCAAAAGCATTAAGAATACAGTACATGAACTTGAAAACGGTATAATTACAGGTTTCTTGCTTGTGTGTCTGATACTTCTTGCTGCAATGGGATTGAAGAATGCTTTACTGGTTGCTACATCAATCCCGTTTTCTTTTTTAATCTCTTTTGTTGTTCTTGGAATAATGGGTATAACAATGAATATTGTTGTTCTTTTCGGATTAATTCTTGTGCTTGGAATTATTGTCGATGACGCAATTGTAGTTACGGAAAATATTTATCGTTTGCAGGAAACAGAAGGCTATAATCCTCATGATGCTGCAATTGAAGGACCCCGTGAAGTTCAATTCCCGGTTACCATTGCAACATTTACAATAATTTCTTCTTTCGCTCCGTTATTATTCTTTCCTGGAATTGTAGGAGAGTTTATGAAATATCTTCCGATCACTCTGATTGTTTGTTTGTTCTCTTCATTATTTGTTGCTCTTATAATTAATCCCGTTCTCGCTTCCAAGTTTATAAATTTTAAAGAAGACAGAGCTAAGCATGAAAGCAAGACTAAGTGGTATAATATTATTAACAGGTTTCACTTATGGTTTGACAGATTATTTATAAGAATTGTGAACAATTATGAGAAAGTGTTAAGGAAAGCTGTAAGGCATAAAGTAATTACGATCGGAGGAACTGTAGCTTTGTTAATTATTGTGTTCGTTGTATATGGAAATTTTAACAATGGAATAGAATTCTTTCCGGAAGTCGAACCACAGCAGGCTTACATATATGTGAATATGCCAATCGGTACAAATTTGGATAAATCAAATGAAGTTACTTCTGTTATCGAACAAAAACTTCCTCCGTTTGAAGATCTTGAATATTTCTTAACAAATGTCGGATCGGAAATAGGTTCCGGATTCGGAGGGGATGTGTCAAACAAGAGTACGATCTCATTAAGCTTTTTTGATAAAGCTGACAGAAAGCAGAGTTCTTTTAAAACAATGGACGAGATAAGAGATGCCATTGAAAATATTACAACTGCTGATGTCAGAATTATGAAACAATCCGGAGGTCCGCCTACCGGACCGCCGGTGAATATTGAAATATCAGGTGATGATTTTCAGCAGCTAGGAAGATTATCGGATGAAGTTAAAAGAAAGATTGTGGATATCCCGGGAATGAAGGATCTTAAAGATGATTTTGATGAAGCCAGACCTGAAGTAAAAATAATTATTGACAGAGAAAAAGCGGCTCTCTACAGTCTGAATACTACTACTATTGCATCTACTGTCAGAACAGCCATTAACGGTACTGTAGCGAGTAAATACAGACTTTCTGATAAAGAGTATGATATTACAGTAAGACTTGATTCTAATCAGAGAGAAGATGTTGCAGCAATTGAAAATATTTATATTCCCGGTAAAGATGGCGCAAAAATTCCGCTAACTTCCGTAGCGAAAATAGAATTTTCAGGAGGACTGGGCGCAATTAACAGGAAAGATATGAAGAGAGTAGTGACGGTTTCCGCAAATGCTGAAGGAAGATTAGGTAATGAAGTCTTAATGGATGTTAAAGAAAAACTTAAGGATCTGAATTTTCCGGCAGGATATAATATTATTTATACAGGGGAACAGGAAGATCAACAGGAGTCTCAGGCGTTTCTCGGAAATGCTTTCCTAGTATCACTTTTACTTGTATTCTTTTTTCTTGTAATTGAGTTTAATTCGGTTACTTCTCCGGTTATCATAATGATTACCGTAGTTCTGTCATTACTTGGAGTATTGCTCGGTTTACTTATTACTCAGACACCATTTGGAATAATAATGACAGGTATTGGAGTAATTGCGCTGGCGGGAATTGTTGTGAGAAATGCTATCATATTACTTGATTTTCAGGTAGAGCTTGAGAAAAGAGGTTTAAGCAGAGAAGAATCGGTAATACAGTCAGGAATGGTAAGATTAAGACCTGTTTTTCTTACAGCCGCAGCAACCATTCTCGGACTTGTACCTCTTACTACCGGTGTTGATTTTGACTGGAGAACTTTTTCATGGGTCATAGGCGGGCAGAATACTGCTTTCTGGAGGCCAATGGGTGTTGCGATTATTTTTGGTCTATCGGTTGCAACTTTCTTAACTCTTGTTGTTGTGCCAACTATTTTTCTAGCAGTGAATGAATTTCTTGACAGGTTTAAGAAAAAGAAATCGTCTGTTGCTGAATCTGAAATTCTTATTCAGGGAGAATAAGTTTTAACGTTTTGATTTAATTTAAGCTCTGATATTAATTTATCAGAGCTTTTTTTATTTGGCGGATAGCCGGTATCTGATACAATATTTAGATTATTTATTATGATGATTCTAAAAGTTATTTTAGGGCAGCTCAAAATTAAACAATGAGAAAATGAAACGATCTGTTATCTGTTTTTGCCTGTTAATATTTACCTCGACGATTTTTACTTCTTGTAATCCAATGAAAAAAAATGTAATGAAAGATAAAGCTGACAATATTTCAGAATTTCTGATTGCGGAATCGGATGGTGAATATTTTCTGATATCAAAAGAAGAGATTTTTCAGGCGACATCAAAATCGGATAATAACGGTATCAGGCAAATTACAGGATTTACAGAATACAGACTGTCAGCTTATGACCTTAATTCTGCACAGTTGATAAAGAGAATCGAATTTGGTGACAGGAAGACAGGTGAGTGTAAATTACTCGGATATACTAAAGGACTTCTATGGTATAAGAGCGTCGATCCGGTTTTGGGATTTCATGCAAGAGATCCTAAGACGCTTGATGTAATAATCACTCAGGATATGATCACAGAAGTAAATCCTTTTCTCAAAGGAAATCTGAGTCAGCCTGAGTGGAACAGCATAAGAAATTATTATGGGTTTAATTCTCAGAAAAACATGCCTGTTGTATCGGATAATTCGGGCTTTCTTTTTACAATAGATCCGGTATCGCTTAAAGCTGAAAAGACTGATGAAAGACTTGAGGAATATAAATATGACAACAGTTGTCTGTCTTCATCAGTTAAGATATCTCCAAATGTTAATTTATCATTAAAAGGAAGTCCGAGAAATTATCCGGAATTATCCGGCAGGGAATTTAAAGACATCTCGTTTCTGAAAGGGGAGATCATAGAGAGTTCTGTTCTGATAGATCCGTCAGTATCCTCGAAAGAATTTTTAGCACCATTATATAAAGAGATCAGAGAATATGAACTACAGATAGATTCAATTAAAAAGCTAATAAATAACAACACAGCTAATACAAAGTTTGCCGAAAGAAATATTCAGAATCTCGAAAGAAAGATCAGTCATGCAAATGATAAAATTAAGAGAGAATCCGGAAAAGAAAGTTTTTCATTGGTGACTGATGACGGATGTATTTTTATATACAGTCAGACTGATGTTACCGATCAGTCTAAAGTTTTAATTAGTAAGATCAAAATTAAAGATGAATCAGGAATGACACAGATATGGCAAAGCGAGCTTGGTAATATTTTTGTAGATCCTGAAAAGGGAATGGACAGATCATCATTCGACGTAGTATTTTCAAAAGGTAATCCGGATTTCAGAACAAAGAGGGCAGTAATGGGAGATGGAAAACTTGTGATTATGTCAATGCTGCGGGCTGTTTGCATAGATGTAGATACAGGGAAGATATTATGGGAAATTGATCTGTGATTTTTCAGGTAATTTATTTTTTACAAATAAAAAACGGGGAATGAAACATTCCCCGACTTATTATATAAAACAAATTTCTTTGATTAACTATGCATCTTTCAAAGCTTCAGCTCCGCCGACGATCTCTAGAATCTCTTTGGTAATTGCAGCCTGTCGCGCCTGATTGTAGGAAAGTTCAAGTTCTGAAAGAAGATCCGAAGCATTCTTTGTAGCAGTTTCCATCGCAGTCATTCGCGCTGCCTGTTCTGCAGCATTTGATTCCAGTAATACCTTCCAGAAGTGTATTCTGTATTGCTTTGGAATAAGTACTTTCAAAATATCCACTGCATTCGGTTCAAATATATAATCAGTATTTTTCGTCTTCTTCTCATTTTTGTCGATATTGTTCAAAACATCTGCTGATTTCTTTAAAGGAAGGAATTGCTCCATTGCAGTTTCCTGCTTCACAACTGAGATGAACTTAGAATACACAATATCAACTCCGTCGTACAGTTTCTTTTCATAGCCATCAATAATATTGTTTACTATGTCGTTGGATAATTCAAGTGTAAGGTCATTAAAAAGGTTTACATATGTTTTTATCACATTTACATCTTTTTTCCTGAATGCATCAGTGCATTTTCTACCAACAGTAATGACTTTTGTATCGGGTCCGAGAGAGTTTATGTAATTTGAAGCATATCGGATAATGTTTGTATTAAAAGAACCGGCAAGCCCTCTGTCTGAAGATACTACAACAACCAATCTGTTTTTTACTTCACGCTGAGACATTATCTTATCTGCTTCTTCACCGGCTGCTTCTACAAGCTGAGCTAGTAATTCATTGATCTTCTGTGCATATGGTCTCATAGTGACGATTCTTTCCTGCGCTCTTCTGAACTTAGCAGAAGCCACCATCTTCATTGCTTTGGTGATCTTCTGAGTTCCTTTTACACCGCCTATCCTGACTTTTAATTCTTTTAGTGTAGCCAATTTTCTAGTTAATAGTTAGTAGTTAATAGTTAGTAATTCCCATGTTCATAATCCGGCAAAAATACAAAGTACAAATCTGATCTATATATTGAAAATGCTTACTGTGAGCAATTTTTTAAACAGTAATGGATGACTTAAACTTTTCAGAAAAATCTTTCAAAACAGTATTTAATTTTTCAGTATTCTCTGCTGTAAGATCTTTAGTTTCTCTTATGCTTGTAAGAATATCAGCATGCAGGTTTTCAACCTGTGAGAATAATTCTTCCTGATACCTCTGAATGTTCGGTACAGGAATTTCATCCAGATAACCTTTGGCAGCTGCATAAATTATCACTACCTGGTTTTCAACCGGCATTGGCGAATATTGCTTCTGCTTTAATATCTCGATAAGTCTTTCACCTCTTCTCAGCTGCTGCATGGTAGCTTTATCAAGATCAGAACCGAATCTTGAGAAAGCTTCAAGCTCTCTGTACTGAGCAAGATCAAGTCTTAATGTACCGGCAATTTTTTTCATCGCTTTGATCTGCGCATTACCTCCCACCCTGGATACAGAGATACCTACGTCAATAGCAGGCCTGATACCCGAGTTGAACAAATTGGACTGAAGATAGATCTGACCGTCCGTAATTGAAATTACGTTTGTCGGAATGTAAGCTGACACGTCACCTGCTTGTGTTTCAATTATAGGCAAAGCTGTAAGACTGCCGCCGCCAAGATCATCGGAAAGTTTAGAAGCTCTCTCGAGCAATCTTGAGTGAAGATAGAAAACGTCTCCCGGATAAGCTTCTCTGCCCGGAGGTCTTCTTAATAACAATGAAACTTCTCTGTATGATGCTGCCTGTTTTGTAAGATCATCATAAACTACAAGTGCGTGTCTTCCCGAATCCCTGAAAAATTCACCAAGAGTAGCTCCTGCAAATGCTGCAATGTACTGAAGCGGGGCAGGATCAGAAGCAGTAGCCGCGATCACTGTCGTGAATTCCATTGCGCCTGCATCCTGAAGACTTTTTACAACCTGAGCAACGGTCGAACCTTTCTGACCGATAGCTACATATATACAATAAACTCCTTTGCCTTTCTGATTGATAATCGCATCGATAGCAACAGCAGTTTTACCTGTCTGTCTGTCACCAATGATCAACTCTCTCTGACCTCTTCCAATCGGGATCATGGCATCTACAGCTTTGATACCGGTTTGTAATGGTTCTTTTACCGGCTGTCTTTGAATAACACCAAGCGCTTTTCTTTCAAGAGGGGAGAATTTATCAGTATGGATCTCACCTTTACCGTCAATAGGCTGTCCGAGCGGATTGATTACCCTTCCGAGCATTTGCTCGCCGACAGGCATCGATGCAATTCTTCCGGTTCGTTTTACAAGGTCACCTTCTTTTACAAGTGATGACTCACCGAATAAAATACAACCTACGTTATCTTCTTCAAGGTTAAGCGCAATTCCAAACACATTGTTCGGGAATTCTATAAGCTCTCCGGCTTCGCACTTTGATAAACCGTAAACTCTAGCCACACCGTCACCTACGTATAAAACTGTTCCAACATCAAATACATCAACTTCTGTTTCGAATCCGGATAATTGTTTTCTGAGTATCGCGGATATCTCATCTGATTTTACTTCTGCCATTTTTTATTTCTCCTGAATGATTTAAACTTATTTTTAAAATTTTTTATTGCAATAAAACTTTATTACTCAATAACTAAATTAACCAATTATCCAATTAACCAATTAACCAATCAACCAATTAACTAATTTAGGCTAAAGTCACCTTCCTTAAATTTATCTTTCAACCTCTGCAATTGTCTCTTTATGCTGGCGTCAAGTATTGTATCATTTATCTTTGCTACAAAACCGCCAATAATAGACTTATCGATCTCATAACTCATATTACCTTTAAGCTTAGTATATGAATCGATCTTTTGTTTCATTTTCTGCTTTTCTTCTTCATTTAGAGGTACAGATGTTTTGACAAGTACATCAACTATCCCTTCTTTTTCTTTTCTCAGATTTAAAAAGTCCTCAAATATTCCTTCCATAAGAAATTCTCTTCTTCTGCTGATCAGCAGGATCATAAAATCCATAGTAAGAACGGATATTTTACCCGAAAATATTTCATTTATCAGAGAAAGTTTCTTACTCTTACTTACAATCGGGCTCTTGAAAAATAACTCGAGATCTCTGTTTGAATTAATAAGACCGAGAATGTTTTCAATGTCGGTTGTTACATTGTTAAGCTTATCCTGCTCCTGAGCTACATCATACAATGCAGTTGTATATCTTCTTGCTGCTTTGGTTATCATTTGATTTGAATTCTGATAATTTTAATTATTCGGTATCTGCGAA
>JAGPCH010000200.1 GCA_018058125.1 Ignavibacteria bacterium
AGGTATCAATCTTGGCAGTCTGGCGCTTACAGTTGCTTTAATGATAGCTCTTGTAAAAACAATGTTCGTTGTGAATTTTTTCATGCATGTTAAGTTTGATAATAAAATAATAAAGTTATTTATCGGTGTATGTATGCTGATTTTTATAGTTGTTTTAATTTTAACTTTCTTTGATTTAACTTTCAGATATTAAAAAAAATGAGACCTAGTATAGTAAATGAAGTAGATTTTACCTTTTGGTTTATAATGGGTATATCAATAATTCTTCTGCTGTTGATAACAATAGTAATGCTCTATTTTGTGTATAAGTACAGCAGAAAAAGAAATCCCATACCTTCGAATATTGAAGGGAATACAACGCTTGAAATTGTTTGGACAGTTATACCGATCATACTTGTACTTATAATGTTCTTTGTAAGCTGGTCAGGATTCAGAAACATGAGAGACGTTCCCAAAGATGCAATGATAGTAAAGGTAAACGGACAGATGTGGAAATGGACTTTTGAATATGATAACAAGAAAAAATCAGATACGCTTTTTCTCCCTGTTAATAAAAATGTAAAATTCGAAATTACTTCAACTGATGTACTTCACAGTTTTTATCTCCCTGCATTCAGATGCAAAGAAGATGCTGTGCCCGGCAGAGTAAATTATTTCTGGATAAGAACAACTGAGACAGGAACTTTCTATGCCGCCTGCGCAGAATATTGCGGACTTAATCACTCTTATATGTATGCTCCGATAGAAGTAATTGAAAATCAACCATTTGAAGTCTGGAAAAATTATTTTCCGCCTGATACGACAAAGAGCACTGACTCGACAAAAAAAGATTCAGCTCTGACTACAGGCGCAACGGATTCGGTAAAATCAGCTTCAGGACTGACGGACTCAGCAAATACAAGATCTGACAAACAAAAAGTTGATACAGTTACAAAAACAACACCCTCTTCTGATATTAAAGAAGAAAATAAAGCAACAGATTCATTAAAAAAGTAAATAGTTTAATATCATTCATACTTCATCAGCAAATAAAAAAGAAATGTCACTTGAAGCCGGAAGACAGATAGGTCTTTCCGGATGGGTTAAGATATTGTTTGAAATCACTAAGATAAGGATTACCGTTCTTGTAGCATTTACTACTACCTTAGGTTATGTGCTTGGATTGAATAATCTCGAATCATTTTCATTATATCCGATCATTGGAATTTTCTTTCTTGCCTGCGGCGCAGCAGCGCTTAATCATTATCAGGAGAGAAGAACAGATGTATTAATGGACAGGACCAAAAACAGACCAATACCTTCAGGCACTGTAACGCCTTCTTCAGTACTTGTAATTTCCGCAGTATTCCTGATCCTCGGATGCGCTACGCTTCTGCTGAAGTCAACAGTTCTTACACTTGGAATCGGATTACTGACATTCTTCTGGTATAATGCTGTATATACGCCCATGAAGAAAGTGTTTTCACTGGCAATCATTCCCGGATCACTTGTCGGAGCTTTACCTCCTTTAGCGGGATGGGTAGCAGCCGGTGGTGAAATTTTTGACCCAAAGATAATGCTGATCGCTACATTCTTTTTCATCTGGCAGATCCCGCATTTCTGGATATTACTACTTGTGTATGGAAAAGATTATGACAAAGGGGGATTCCCAACGCTTACAAATATTTTCAGCAGCAGACAGCTTATAAACATTACATTCAGCTGGATAATTCTTACCATTGTAATTGCATTATCGTTTAATTTTTTCGGAATAATGAATTATGGAATTACCGGAGTATTACTTGTGCTGTTGTGCGGATGGCTTTTGTATCATGCTTTTATGTTTCTGAGGTCTGACGGGGATAATAAAGTATTTAAAAATATGTTTATAAGGATCAATA
Organism: Ignavibacteria bacterium; assembly: GCA_018058125.1. GTDB lineage: Bacteria > Bacteroidota > Ignavibacteria > Tepidaquicellales > Tepidaquicellaceae > JAGPCH01. The sequence continues at coordinate 1,881 of JAGPCH010000200.1, forward strand.
TTTTTGCTCTTCTTATTATTACATTTTTATCTTTGGATAAATTAATACAGCTTTTTTTAGAATAAATTTAAATCAATCAATTTTATATAACATAAATGGATTTTTTAGATAATTTAGTTATACCGGCTACGACACAGCATCTTAATCTGCTGAAAATAATACTGGTAATGTCCATGCTCATATTCATTCCTTTTTTCGGAATGATCTTCGGCGGAACTGCATTTTCAGTAATTTTCAATGCTTACGGAAGAAAAAACAAAAAACCTCTTTTCATTCGATTTGCAAAGGATATCATTGATAAGCTTGCCATAAACAGATTTGTTGGAGTAGGTCTCGGAGTAATACCGCTACTGGCCATTACATTTTGTTATGCACAGCTAATGTTTGAAGTGAAAGTGATAAGTGTGAGCCTGCTGTTTGTTGCAACATTGTTCATGGCGCTTGCCGTAAATTTCGTTTACAGTTTTCAGAATACATTTCAGATCGAACTTCTGATAGAGACTTTCAAAGATATAACCGGTCTTAAAAAACACGAGCTCGAAACAAAGATCCCTGAAGATATTGCTGATTATGAATTTGACCTGAAGAATACAAATTCAAATTCAGGACTTTATGCTTTTATACTGCTTTTGCTGACTGCTGTATTCTTTGCAGGTGGAACGTCAATAGCTCTTTTTTCTGATAATTATGAATATTTTCAGAACATTGCTCAGATGTTTTTATCAGGCGCAACTTTTCTTAATTTTTTATTCATTCTGGTATTATCCATTACTGTGACAGGTAGCGCAATACTGTTCTTCTTTTTTCACTGGCAGGGCGGGATCCAGGATCTTGATAAAGACAAGGAGTATTATAATTTTGTTAAAAAAATAGGAGGGAATATTGCTTTCACGGGAGCTGCGTTGTTACCAATTTTCTTATTCTTCAGTTTCATAATGATCCCGAATGTAGCTTTATCCGGAACAGTGTTTACTTATACAGGGCTTGCGTTTGTTTCAATACTTATACTTTGTAATTTTCTTTATGCGGTAATCAAGAATTCGGATATGAAATATATCGGAGCAGCATTTTATGTTCTGATACTGTCTATCGGTTTTACTATAATGAAAAATCAGTCAGCATTCGGCACAGCTTCTTTCAAGCATCTTCAGGCAATTAACATAGCAGCAGAAGAACTTCATCAGGAAAAGAAAGGTAAAACAATCAGTACCGCCGGAGTGGACGGAGAAGAAATTTATACAAGAGTTTGTTCAGCATGTCATAAGTTTGATGTTAAACTAGTTGGTCCTCCTTATTCTCAGACAGTACCTACATTTAACGGTGATGTAAAAAAACTATCAGCATGGATACAGAATCCAACAAAAGTATATCCTGATTATCCGCCAATGCCTAATCCGGGAATTAAACCAAAAGAAGCTGATGCAGTTGCAAAGTATCTGATAGATAAAGTTGGTGGAAAGTAGTAGATTGGTTTTCACTACTGAGGATAGTAAAATGGTTGATTGAAAAAATTAAAATAAATTTTATATAAAAGCGAAGCGTAAAGTTTCGCTTTTTTTATAAAACTTAATATTACTCTAAGTGATAATGAAAAATAAAAAAAACATAGTAATTCTGACAGGTTCGGGAATAAGCGCTGAAAGCGGGCTCTCTACTTTCAGGGATTCGGGCGGATTATGGGAAGGTCGTGATGTCATGGAAGTCGCATCTCCGGAAGGATGGAGTAGAAACCGCGAACTTGTACTCGATTTTTATAATCAGAGAAGAAGACAGCTTAAGCAAGTAGAACCGAATGACGCTCATTTTGCTTTAAAAGATCTTGAGGAAAAATATGATGTTACCATTATTACTCAGAATGTAGATGACCTTCATGAAAGAGCCGGTTCGGCGAATATTATTCATTTACACGGTGAGCTGAATAAGGCAAGAAGCACGGTGGATGAAGAGGATATTTATGATCTTGAGGGAAAGGATATAACCACGGAAAGTAAATGTGTAAAAGGCTCTCAGCTGCGTCCGCATATAGTATGGTTTGGTGAAATGGTCCCGATGATGGAAGAGGCTGTAAGGATCACTTTATTGGCTGATATATTTATTGTAATAGGAACATCTCTTGTAGTCTATCCAGCCGCAAGTCTGCTGGGATTTGTGAATGAAGGTATTCCTGTTTACTTAATTGATCCTAATGATCCTGAGATCTATCATTCCATGAGAACGTTAAAATTCATAAAAGAAAAAGCAACAAAGGGTACAAGAGAATTAGTAAATGAACTTTTGCAAAGTTAAGTTATAATTTATATATAAAAAAAAGCTGTTACCGCTTTTCGCAGTAACAGCTTATTATATTCTGTTTAATCTTATTTATCTGACTCTCTTGAATTCTATTCTTCTGTTTTTATAACGACCTTCTTCAGTGTCATTG
>JAGPCH010000201.1 GCA_018058125.1 Ignavibacteria bacterium
CAATTTTAAAAGCAGTGAGTATTTATTATTTCAATTCGATTTCTCTTTCGCTCTTTTTTTTAAATTCCTTTTTCAGATCAAGTTTGATGACTTTCGAATTATCGAGTTTGTAAACTAAAACGAATTCCATTTTGGTGATGTCAATGAAAGTAGAATATAATGTACCGCCGGTCTTGCCATCTTCAATTTCTTTTGGGGTTTGCGCTGTCTGACCGAGAAAATTTCCGACTATCAGCAGCGAAGAGGTGTCTTTAGTATTTTCAAAAGTTTTGATTCTGTCTTCTATTGAATTGTATCTGTAGCATGGAAAATTACCTGAAGTCGTGTCTGATAATAAAAAATTTGTCATTACAAGTTTATTATCATTGATCCTGCTCAGAATTTTTTTACCTTTTATCCATTCTACTACTACAGCATCACCTTTGCTGTCTCCAAACATAACATGGGCATTGGTCAGGGCAATTTTCTTTTTTTCCAGAAAAGCCAGAGCTTCTTCTACGGTTTTACATTCAGCAAGTATTTCATCTCCTAAATTATCATCCGGACTTCCATAACCATCAGGGATCATCTGACCGGGAGTTACAGCTCCGTCAAAAAAGAGTCCGTGTTCGTTGACTCCGCCTTGCGCAAAATCATCCCATCCGTACCAAAGCCGTGCATATTCTTTTTCTGTACCTGGCATTATCTGAATATAAGCATCAGTATCATACCAATAGTCTTCGTTATTTGCCACATAAATATTTCCGGTTATTTTGTCAATGTAATATACAACCGAGCAGGCTTTAGCGCCGGAATTTGAGATCAGAATAAAAATTAAAAATGTAACATGAAAAATAAAAGATCTCATGATTTTAATGCAAACTAAATTTCGGAATAAGTTTAATATACTAATTTAAATGTTTTATTTCCAAAAACTTTTACGGACTTTGTAATGATCACTTTGACAAAATTTACATACTCCGTTTTAGCAAAAGCTAAATAGAGGGATTTTCTAATGGAATGAAAGATAATAAGGAACATATCAAATTGTATATATTCAATCTGCCGAACTCAGTGAAAGGAATGAGAAGGTTAAAACATAACCGGAAAACAGAATCCGGGATAATTAATCCTTAGTATGATAATTTTCAGTATAGGCGGCAAGTACAAAAGTATCTTGTTTTTGTAAACCATCGTTCATATTTTGAGGACAAATGAATTTTAAAAGCTATTTTATCCAAAATAAAGTTTTATATCAAAAGGAAACATTCCCGAAAAGAAAAAAACCTTTTGTAAAAGTAACGAAAGAGTAAGAAATCAAAAGTGTATCTAAAATAAAGATACACTTTTTTTATTTATGCATGTGATCAAAAAGAATATATTGAATATTTTCAGTAAGAAGGAGATTTTATCTGAAGAGATATTTTACGGATTTAAGGAAAAGAAAAAGATAGTGACATATGTCCCTGAGGATCATGCCGATAAACTTATGTCGGAAATGTCAAAAGCAGGAGCCGGAAAAATTGGAAATTATGAAATGTGTTCTTTCAGAATTCAGGGAACAGGTACTTTTAAGCCCGGAGCAAAAGCCACGCCGTTTAAGGGTCAGAAAAACAAGATTTCTTTTGAAGAAGAGATCAGGTTTGAAATGGAATGTGACACCGGGAAACTTAACGGAGTTCTGGATGTTATGCTGAAACATCATCCTTATGAGGAAGTCGCTTACGAGATACATAATTTTTTTAAAAGAGGAAATGAATCTCTCGGGATCATTATAACACTTAAGAAAAAGTTAAGTCTTTCGGGATTGCTGAATAAGATGAATACTAAAATCAACAGCTCAGAATCAGATGATGAGATCTCAATTGGAAAAATAGCATTTACAAATGTTAGTGCTGATAAAGACATTATAAGATCGGCTGAAATACTTGAATGCGATTATTTAATAACTGTTTTGAAAAATAAATTTAATCTTTATAAAATTATATAAAATATCAAAAATATATGAACGAAAATAATAATGAACAATCTCCGGAAGAAAATCAGGAGACCATGATTGAAAATACTTCAGACAATACTATTTCAAATAAGGAAATGAATGAAAATTTATCTGATAAAAAAACAGAATCCGGAGTTGAGATGAATGAGTCTGAAGCGGATGATTCATCCGAGGAGAATGGGAATTCCAGAATTCAGGAATATTTTGGTGATATTGCAGATGACAACATCCCTAAAATGACGGAAACCCTCCTTACTTTTTATGATCTTAAGAATATTGACGAAGAGCTAACAGAAATTGATGAAGAGAAAGGCGACCTTCCGGATAAAATTAATTCCTTAAATGAAAAGATAAAAATAACTGAAAAGGAACTGATGGAAAAAACCATTTCAACTTCTAAACTCGAAAAGGAAAAAGTAAAACTTGAGGAAGCTGATAAGTCATATGAAGACCGTATCAACAAGTATGATGAACAAAAATACGATGTGCGCTCTAATGATGAATATGACGATGTCGTTAAAACCATTGAATCACTTTTTGATGAGGTTAAAAAAAATGAAATCAGAATAAAAGAGATAAACAAGATTCACAAATCATTGACAACCGATATTGAAGCTCTTGAAAAAAAGATCAAAGAATTTACTGATGATTTAGAAGAAAAGCAGACTCTGTTAAATGAACTGGATGAACAATATAAACAGGATGAATCAGAACTACGGGATAAAAGAATTGCTTTGCTGATCAAACTTGATGAAAAGAATAAAAATCTTTATGAAAGGATCAACAGTTCATATAAAGGTGAAGCTACTGCAATTGTGAGAAAGGGTAATTGTTCAGGATGTTATAATTCAATACCGCCGCAAAGAGTCATTGAGATCAAATCAGCCGAAAAAATATTTAACTGTCAGTCATGCGGCAGAATACTTATCTCTGAAGAAATTTTAGCAGCAAGGAATAACTAAATTGAGCGGTAAAATAAAGATATTCACTGACGGCGCTTCGAGAGGAAATCCGGGCAAGGCTGCAACAGGCGTTGTGATCACTGATGAATCCGGAAATGAATTATTAACTCATAAGAATTATCTCGGCATCATGACAAATAATTCCGCCGAATATACCGCTCTGGTCGAGAGCGTAAAAGTACTTAAAAAATCAGATCTTGAATATAATGAGATTGAATTTTATTGCGACAGCGAGCTTGTAGTAAAGCAGATCAAAGGTCAGTATAAAATTAAACATAAAGACCTTATCAAACTATCTCTCGAATTCTGGAAGGAAATTAAATCATTGGATACAAATTTTACCATCGCACATATTCCGAGAGAGCAAAACAAGGTCGCTGACAGACTTGCTAATGAGGCGATTGATGAATATGTTAATTTGTAAAGTATTTAATTAAATATAAAAGTTCTTTTAAAATATCTATCCTGTTACAGACAATCGCGCTGTCCCGCTTGCGGGATGTGAGGAAAGTCCGGACTCCATTTTGAGCAGGGATGCCGGGAGAAATTCCCGGGACTGTTGAATGCAAATTCAGCTGACAGAACAGTGTCACAGAAAATATACCGCTTCTTTTGGGAAGTAAGGTTGAAAAGGCAGGGTAAGAGCCTACCGTCCGGAGAGTGATCTCCGGGACTGACAAACCTCATCCGGAGTAAGACCATGTACAGGGAATGAAGAACTGCTCACTTCAATATTCCCGGGGTAGGTTGCAAAAAGCTTGACAGTAATGTTAAGCTAAGATAAATGATTGTCGCCCGCCTCGGCGGAAACAGAATCCGGCTTATTTAACAGGATAGAAATTTTTAACCACATAGGAACATAGGGCACATAGAAAAATTATATTTAATTCATTATTTATACTTCTTTCACTTCTTTCACTTCTTTCACTTCTTTCACTTCTTTCACTTCTTTCACTTCTTTCACTTCATTCACTTCTTTCACTTCTTTTATTTCTTTCATTTCTTCATTTCTTCATTTCTTCATTTCTTCATTTCTTCATTTCCTCATTTCCTCATTTCTTCATTTCTTCATTTCCTCATTTCTTCATTTCTTCATTTCTTTTCAGACCAATAAAAATAAGCAAAAAAACATTAACGAATGTATTCTTTTCTATTTATTAGACTTAAAAAAAATATTTCTCAAAGATTCATGAATACGATATAAAAAAGAAGCAAAGAAAATATAAAACAAGTTTCTTCTTTTCTATGTGTCCTATGTTCCTATGTGGTAAGCTGAGGTTCAGCTCATTTCGAGCATTCTCTCAAGAGGCTTTAATGCTTTTTTCATTATGTCGGCATCAAGCGTGACCTCGGGT
>JAGPCH010000202.1 GCA_018058125.1 Ignavibacteria bacterium
GCGTTAAACTTTCCGGAGGCGAGAGACAGCGGCTTTCGATCGCAAGAGCATTGCTTAAGAATCCACCGATATTAATTCTTGACGAAGCCACATCTTCGCTGGATACTGAATCCGAAATACTTGTACAGCAGGCTATCGAGAGACTGATGCTTGGCAGAACTTCAATTGTCATTGCTCACAGACTATCCACAATTCAGAATGCCGATGCCATTGTTGTTATTGATAAGGGAACCATAGCTGAGATGGGAACACATGATCAGCTTCTGACTTCAAGCGGAGTTTATAAAAAGTTGTATAACATGCAGTTCAGACATCAGGAGAATGCAGGATAGATGAAGGTTTCTGGGTTTACAATTATAAGAAACGGAGTTTACTATGCATATCCTTTTAAGGAAGCAATACTTTCAATACTACCTCTCTGCGATGAATTCATTGTGAATGTCGGTGAGTCTGATGACAGCACGCTTGAAGAAGTCAGAAAACTTTGTGAAGAGCATAGCAAGATAAGGATAATTGAAAGCAAATGGGATATGAGTCTGAAGGGCGGAACGGTCTTATCGGTTGAGACTAACAAAGCTCTGAAGGAATGCACCGGAGACTGGTGTTTTTATATTCAGAGTGATGAGCTTCTGCATGAAAAGTATTATGGAATTGTAAAGAACGAAATGATAAAATGTCTGGATAACAGATCCATTGAAGGACTGTGTTTTAAATATTTGCATTTTTACGGTAGCTATGATTACGTTCAGGATAATTACAGAAACTGGTATATAAAGGAAGTTCGTATCGTAAGGCAAAGTGAAAATATAGTCTCATGGGGAGACGCGATGGATTTCAGACATCCTGACGGAACAAAGCTGAATTATAAGATCATCGATGCAGAGATATTTCATTACGGATGGGTCAGACCTCCTGAGACTCTGATCACAAAAAGAAAAGATTTTGAAAAGCTCTACAACGAAGGTGAAAAAGCTGAGAAAAATATTTCCGGATTTCAGAACTATGATGATCTTGGTAATCTTAAAAAATTTAGCGGTACACATCCGGTTGTCATGAAACAAAGGATCTCTCAAAGCAAATGGGATTTTGATTCTCAGCTTGAGAATCAAAATCCGGACTGGTTAAGGGCAATTCTAATATTCATACAACCATTGACAAAACGATTTACTTCAAATAAATAATCTGTTGAATTTTCTGAATATTATATCAAGATCCGACAAACTTATACTGCTGCTGCTTGCAGTACAGGTATGTTTTGTAAGTCTGTCAATTGCTGTTTCATCTATAGCTTTCGGCGTATGGGTCGGACTCTGGCTTATTCAGATCATTGCCACCCGGAAAATTGATCTTGACAAAAAGCTGTTCAGTGAGATCAGATCAATTAATATTTTTATACTTCTATATATTCTATTCGAAACACTTTCACGGTTCTTTGCTGTATATCCCGAAGGAGCTTTTAATAATCTGAAAAGGGTTCTGCTTTTTCTCATATTTTTTGTTTCAATTATTAAGATCATTGATCTGAAAACACTTTACAGGATCCTTTTCCTGAATGTTTGCATACTCTCTGTAATTTCATGTTTTGAATTGATACAATATTTCCTCCAACTGAAAGAGCTATTGATGAAAATGAATTTTTCTGAGATCCGTATTGATTACCTTAATTATCCTCTGACAACAGCCGAAATAAAAATGATGAGTTTGCTGGCGCTTATGCCTCTGCTTTTTATCAAAGAGAAATTTTTCATTCCAAAGATTTATCTGGTTTTGATTATGACGCCTGTTTTCGTTTCAATGATGCTGACTCAGTCAAGGAATGTTATGCTGGCAATGATAGTATGTATTTTTATACTTGGAATAGTTCAGAGCAGGAAATTTCTGATAGCTTCATTTGCTTTAATAATAATCGGAATTCTGTTTCTTCCCTCAGGCATGACCGACAGAATAAAGAGCATTGCTGATGTAAATCATCCGAGTAATCAGTCGAGGATAGAAATGTATAAAACAGGATTAGAGATTTTTAAGGATCACCCATTGACAGGAGTAGCGGATTCACACATACTTGAGATCTACAGCACATATAAGAAACCGGATGTTCCCGGCGAAGGAGTTCATCTTCATAACAATTTTATAATGATTCTTGCAACTACAGGAATATTCGGGTTTATTTCGTTTTTCATAATGTTTATTTTGATATTCCTGAAGCAGATAAAATTATTCAGGAAAGAATCTCCGGGAGTAAATAAAATGCTTATACTTGGAAGCATACTTGTAATGATCTCATTTCAGATATGCGGATTATTTGAATGGACTTTCGGTGATCATGAAGTAATGACGGTTTTTTACTTTTTACTAAGTGTTCCGTTTGTGATATTAAAGCTTGATACGAATACTGATTAAATTAGTATAGCTTATAATGTTTGTAAAGTTTGTAAAGTTTGTAAAGTTTTATTCGATGACATAATTAACCAATTAACCAATTAACAAATTAACCAATTAACCAATCAACTAAAAAATGGCAGAAGACAAAAACACACACATGTTCCTATCGCTGATATACATGTTTCAGATGCAGACCATGGTACAGATGGGAAAACTTGCAAATCCAATGACACAAAAAATTGAGCAGGAAATGGAAGCAGCTCAGGTTACAATAGACATGCTTGACATGCTTAAGGAAAAGACCAAAGGTAATCTTTCAGAAGAAGAATCTAAATTCCTTGATCAGTCGCTTGCAGATCTTAAGCTCAATTTTGTTGAAGAGAAAAGCAAACTTGAAAAAGCCGGTACAACATCATCTGAAGAAAACATCAATGAAGTAACCGAACCGGAAGAAATATCAGATTCAGCAACGGAAGATAACAAGGGGTCAGAATCAGAGTCTGAACCTTCTTCTAAATAAGGATCAAATTATATTGAAATGAATTCAGATCAGAAGATAAACAATAACATTACTTTAGGCATTTTCGGAAATACTTCGAAAGATGAAGTCAATGTATTATTGAAACAAATCATTATTTATCTTAAAAAAAATAATATTGGTTTTCTGATTGACGAAAAGCTTTCATCTGATACATCAGGTAAATGGAAAGATCATTTTAAGCCGCATAAGGAGATTCTCGAAAGGTCCGATTATATTATTTCACTCGGAGGAGATGGTACTTTTCTTAATACAGCGAGAATTGTCGGCAGAATGAATATTCCTATTGCCGGGATCAACCTCGGGAGACTTGGATTTTTTTCAGAGGTTAGTCCGGAAGAGATCGAGGATTTTTTTAAAAAACTTGTAAAGGGAAAATTCAGGATAACAGAAGAAGTTATTATTAGATCCGTAAGTGAAAACGGAAAGACATTATTTTCAATGAATGACATTGTGATAGACAAGAATGATTCTATCAGGATGCTTGAGCTTGAAACGTATTATAACAATGAAAAAGTTGTAAGAATAATATCTGACGGCGTTATTATCTCAACACCGGCAGGCTCCACCGGTTATTCGCTCTCCTGTAACGGACCTATTGTCAATCCGGACAGCAGTGTTTTTATCATTACGCCTATTTCTCCCCATACATTAAATGTCAGACCAATTATTGTTCCTGATGAGGGGTTGATCAAAATCAGAATTTTAAAAGAAAGTAAAGTGAGAATTACTTCTGACGGACAGCAATCATACAAGATCAACTCGCCTACAGAAGTGCTTGTACAAAAGGCAGATTATAAGATAAAAGTTATCAAGAAACTGCATTCAACTTATTTTAATACATTAAAAAGAAAACTATTCTGGAATGCCGATAAACGGTATAACTGAGTATTTACAAAATTAAAATGAAACACCTGATTAAAGGAAAGATTTATTTTATAATTCTTATCATCCCACTGATACTGATTGGATATTCGCTTTTAATGAAAAAAGCTGTCGGTCCTTTTTACTTTAATGCGCAATATGATCCCTCCTATGTGTACCTTATAAGTTCACTGAATATATCTCAGATGGAAAGTCCTGAGCATGTTGATCATCCGGGTACACCTGTTCAGCTGGCTGGTGCAATTGCTGTAAAGCTTTTATATTATTTTGACGGTGAGTCAGATTCAATCGCTGAAGATGTTTTAAGATATCCTGAGTATTATCTGAATTTCATCCTGATCTTTTTTGTAATATTAAACGCTGTTATACTTTTTTTTGCAGCTCTTTTAATTTACAGATCCACAAAAAGTATCCCGGCCACACTATTGATACAGCTTTCACCATTTTTGTCATTTTCAATTTCATATTCTTTCTTTATTG
>JAGPCH010000203.1 GCA_018058125.1 Ignavibacteria bacterium
CGTTGTGCTCGTTCCCAAACTCCTGTTTGGGAACGCACTTGTTTTAGAAGCTCCGCTTCAATTCTCAAAATCCATTTATGCTCGTTGTGCTCGTTCCCAAACTCCTGTTTGGGAACGCACTTGTTTTAGAAGCTCCGCTTCAATTCTCAAAATCCATTTATGCTCGTTGTGCTCGTTCCCAAACTCCTGTTTGGGAACGCACTTGTTTTGAAGCTCCGCTTCAATTCTCAAAATTCTTTTAAGTTAAATCAGACTCATCAATTTATATTAAACAATCCCTGACTAGACATGAAAAGATAAAATGATTATTTCCCTTCTCCCATTTTTTTTGGGAGAGGGGTCAGGGGAGAGGGTAAACAATAGCTCAATATCTATCTGCCGCTGCGATATCACTTTGAATAGACTGATTTGACTTTGCAAATGTATAAATTTAGAATTTTTATTACTCTTTTTATAAACTAAATTTCAGAGAATTAAAAAGGATAAGTTATGAAAAACCTACTTTTAATATTTGCAATTATCATTGGTTGTATTTTTAAAACTTCAATGATTTACTCAACTCCAATAAACCAATACATCAACACAGTCTCTCCTCCTCAAAATGCTGTAAGCGTAATCAAATCCTCAAACATTACAATTGTCTTCACGCAGGATATGAATCCTGCTACTATAAATAATGTTAACATAAAAGTCTTTGGATATCAGACCGGACTGCTTCCTGTAACAATCGATTATAATGTTGGCGGAAAAACTGCCAACATAAATCCGAATCAGGATCTGAAAGCGGGAGAGAAGATCAGTGTTACTTTGACATCAGGAATTACGACAGTTACTAATGAAAACATTACTCCTTTTATTTATACATTTTATGTTAAAGCGATAGGAGGGAATAGGATATTTACCAGATCTACAAGTATAGACAGTGTTAATAATATTTATATGAAATGCGGAGATATAGACGGAGACAGAGATATTGATCTGATTATAGGCAATAAGATATTTAAAAATAATGGGAATGCAATATTTACACTATCCGGTGAGTTGAGTATGAATGGAATTCTTGAGCTTGGGGATTTTGATAATGACAGAGATCTGGACATTCTTGTTTATTATGGACCCAATGTATTTTATTATAAAAATGATGGGTTTGGAAATTTTGCCTCACCTATTGTATTTGAAGGCGGAGTAAATGGAATCGGAGATCTCAATGGAGACGGATATTTGGATATTTCTTATTTCGTGTTTACTAATGTGACAGATCTCAGAATTTTAAAAAATGTAAATGGAAATTTTATGCAGGACACTTCTTTTATACTTAACTCCGGATGTTCAGCAAATGATCATTCTGATGATATTATTATAGATGATATGGATAATGACGGGGATATGGATATAGTTGCGATTAATGGGGTTACTGGAGGAAATAGTATAACTTTCTATACTTTGTGCAGAAATTTTTACTTACTTACAAATAACGGATCAGCTATTTTTAATCAGCAAATAATTTACCATAGTTTTATAGACCATGATTTAACATGGGTATTTTCTGCCGGAGGAGCAAGATCGGTTGATTTTAATAATGATGGTTTTGTGGATATAGCAGCACCAACAACATACTTAGCAAACAATTTAAATAATACTTTTTCTGAAAATGGGTTTCTGAATGGATTTTGTACTTCACAAATTGCAGATATAAATGGTGACGGATTTATTGATCTGACAACAATTTATCCTTATTCTCATCCGTTAGTATACATAAATAATAGCTCAGGAAATTTCACTGAGGATTTCACTTCAAATACCGGTCATTTTTACAAAGGTTCTGTCTCTGCTGATTTTGATAACGACGGAGATATTGATTTAGCCATAGGAGATTATTACGGAAGTTCTGTCGGGATTCTTCTCAACGGCGACATTCCTCTCCCCGTAGAACTTTCCTCATTCACATCAGAAACTGAATCAAACAATGTCACTTTAAACTGGTCAACTTCTTCTGAAGAGAATAATGCGGGATACGACATAGAGCGGTCAGTAGTCAGACGTCAGATGTCAGACGAATGGAATAAAACCGGATTTGTTCAGGGAAATGGAAATTCTAATTCAGTTCACAATTATACTTTCAAAGATAAAAACTTACAATCCGGAAAATACAAATACAGACTTAAACAAACAGACTTCAACGGAAATTTTAAATATTATGAACTCTCTAACGAAGTCTCAATCGGTATCCCGGATAAATTTTATCTGTCACAAAATTATCCGAATCCATTCAACCCAACCACACATTTGGGATTTGGGATTTCGGAATCGGGATTTGTTTCTTTAAAAGTTTATGATGTTCTTGGGAATGAAGTAGCTGTTTTGGTCAATGAAAACAAAGCGCCGGGATATTATAATGTACGATTTTCCGCCACAGGCGGAGGAAGTAATCTCGCTTCAGGAGTTTACTATTACAGACTTGAATCCAATGGTTTTTCACAGACAAAACGTATGATGCTGCTTAAGTAGTAAGCAGTTAATAGTTAGTAGTTAATAACTCATTGACTCTGCTATTGAAGCTGAAAAGAGGGAAATATTTCTGAAAGTGCATTACCAAGCAAACAGAATGTCCGAAACTAATTCCAATTATTCCGCTTCAAATCCATCGCGACGGATCTAATAAGTTTGATTTAAATATTTTCAACTTTGAGTCTTTGAGACTTCGAGGTATTTTTGTAGTTTTCTGACTGTATGAATTTATTGGGATATTGAAAATCAGGTATAAATAAAAAAAAGCGGAACAGGCTGTTCCGCTTTACAATAAATATTTTGTCCTTCTCTTTATGACCACGAACCAACTTACTCTAACACAAAAATATTTTTATCAGCACAGATATCTTTCAAAATCTTAGGCCAGACAGTTACGCTGACTTCGCCTAGATGAGCTTTCTTAAGAATGTGCATCAATGTTCGTGACTGACCTATACCACCGCCGATACTAAGCGGAAGTTCATTGTTGATGATTCCGCTGTGATAAGGAGTGCTGAGAAGATCAAGCTGTCCTGTCATTTCAAGCTGAATTCTTAAAGTTTCTGCATTAACTCTTATTCCCATTGATGAAAGTTCATGTCTTCTATTTGTCACAGGATTCCATACAAGAATGTCACCGTTTATTCCGTGAGTCACCATTCCTCTTTCGGATTTTGTTTCTGTTACCCAGTCATCATAATCTGCAGCGCGCATCTCATGAGGATATCCGTCTTCAAGTGTCCAGCCGATTCCGATTATAAATACAGCAGGATACTTTTGAAGGATCTCAGTCTCTCTTTGTTTCCTTGGAAGATCAGGATACATTTGCAATATCTCTTCTGCATGGAGGAAAACCAGTTCATCCGGAAGATCAGGATATTTAGGATCTTTCAATGCGGGGAAAAGTTCCTGAGCATAAGTTTCAGCTCCTTTTAAAACTTTCCATATTTTCTTTACCGTATCTTTGAGATATGCAAGATTTCTGTCTTTGTCTTCGATCGTTTTCTCCCAGTCCCACTGATCCACATAAGCGCTGTGATCATGATCGAGGAAGTAATCTTTTCTGACAGCTCTCATATCGGTGTTTATTCCTTCACCGGGTTCCATGGAAAACTGTTTTAAAGCAACTCTTTTCCATTTTGTAGCTGCCTGAACTACCTGTGCTTCAACGGGGTTTTTTCCGTAATCATTTTTTATGTGAAATGAAACTGGTGTTCTGGATCCGTCTCTGTCAAGCATATCGTTAACTCCGCTGTCTTCATCGACTATGAGCGGAACTTCAACCATCATCAAGTTCAACTCTTTGCATAAATTTTTGCTGATATATTGCTTTACTTCATATATCGCCTTCTGTGTATCTTTCTTATTCAATAATGATTTGTAATCGACAGGCAATATTTGTGCGATATCTTCATAGGAACCAATTCCGGGTCCCGCTAAATCTGCTTTTTTATCTAACATTTTTTTCGCTCCTTTATTTTGATATTTTTATAAAGATTTCTTTACAAAAATATCTCTGATTACTGTAAATAAGTATGATTTATATAAGAAGAAAAGATGACAATTGTCATGTTTGCTGCAGGTATTAAGTAGTGTGTATTGAGTAGTGTGTATTGAGTAGTGTGTATTGAGTAGTGTGTATTGAGTAGTGTGTATTGAGTAGTGTGTATTGAGTATTGAGTATTGAGTATTGAGTATTGAGTATTGAGTATTGAGTATTGAGTATTGAGTATTGAGTATTGAGTAGTGAGTATCGTCTGACATTTGACGTCTT
>JAGPCH010000204.1 GCA_018058125.1 Ignavibacteria bacterium
AACAAGATCAGGATTTGTAGTAATATTCGGGAAACCAAACGCAGGTAAATCCACACTGTTAAATTCATTGCTGAATTATAATCTGTCTATCGTTAATCGTAAAGTTCAGACCACCCGTGACAGGATAATGGGAATTCTAACAGAGGAAAACTATCAGATCATCTTCATTGATACACCCGGGATACTTGAGCCTAAATACGAACTGCAGAATTACATGGTGTCTGAAATAAAAACATCCCTTGTAGAAGCTGACCTTGTTATACATATTGTCGATGCTGCAAAGGTGAATTTTGATGACATTAAAAAAGTGAATGAGGATTATAAAGAATTATTAGCAAAAAAAAAGAAGGTCATAGTTCTGAATAAAATAGATCTTATGAAGAAAGATAATCTGCTTCCTGTGATTCAGAGATTAATTAATGAATTCAATTATGATGAGATCATTCCGGTTTCGGCATTGAAAAAAGAGAATACTGACGAACTGAAGAAAGTGATCTTGTCATATATTCCGGAAGGGCATTTTTTTTATGACAGCGATACGCTTACTGACAAGCCCGAAAAATTTTTCGTGAATGAAATTATAAGGGAAAAGATACTTGACATGTATCACGAGGAGATCCCGTACAGCGTGATGGTTGACGTAACGGAATTCAAAGAAAGAAGCAATGAACTCACTTATATCGGCGCAGAAATAACTGTCGAGCGCGAAACCCAAAAAATAATTATCATAGGAAATAAAGGTGCCAATCTTAAGAAGTTAGGCGAAAGGTCAAGAAATGAGATTGAAAAATTTCTGAATAAGAAAGTTTATCTTGAGTTATTTGTGAAAGTAAGAAAGGACTGGAGAAATAATAAGGCTTTCATTAAGGATAAAATGATCAATAATAACCCGTCTTAAAGGATCTTTCCTGAGAATACAGGATTGCTTTATAACCAATATCATTTTTAAATACCGCCGGTTTTACAAAATCATCAACAGAAAAATATGTAAGATATTTATTAACTCTCCATCTAAACTCCACGCTTCCCGATCTTCTGAATTCATCCCGGGACAAATAATTCAGAAATGCGCTTCTTTCACGCGTGACAATATAAAAATTCAATTTTGTGTTTACACTTTTAAACTGTATGACATAAATTCCGGTCCCTGATCCAAGTGAATAATAAAATTCCGTATTACCGTTTGCGCCTAAAAAATTATCAGTTGGTGTCTGAAGCTCGGGAGGAGATTCATTCTGAATGCTCACTTTACCTAAGGGCTTAATAAAATTATTTGTCTCATAACCGCTGCCATCTTTAAATTTTATATTGCTTTTTACCCTATACTTTCCGGAGAAAGGAAACAGCTCGGGTATAAGGCATTTTACGGAATGAAGTTTTCCTACATCACTAAACAGCATTACCTCAGAGCCATCACTGAAGTCAATAAAATCAGCAAATACGGAGATAGATTTTTCCGAATAATTCTTATCGGGGGAATTTACAACAACGCTTGATGTCTTTGGAATTACAGAGTTGCCCGATGTAAGATTTGTCTTTACGGGAATGTTGCTTTTGCTGAGAGTAATATTCTTTTCTATAAAACTCTCATATTCGTATGTATCCTTTTGAATGAAAACAACCTTGCCGGATATCGAGGGCTTTGTCTGAGGCCAGTAAACGGGAATTGTTTTATTGTTGTCTCCGGAATAGGCTTCAATAATTCTGCTCGAAAAATCATCCTGACTGATGAATTTTAAAATGGCTGTGCTCTTTTGCGGGATCTCCGGAAATTTTACATTGATGAAAGCAGCATTGATATTCTTATCAATGACTGCGCCGAATAATATCAGCTCGGGATTGTCAATATTTATGTTCTTATAAATTACCGCTGTGGAAGAGGACTTGTCGGCAATAGTTATATCATAAGGTGAAGGGACATTCTGAATCCGGAATTTTCCGTAACTGTCAGTTTCGGTTTCCACACCATTAATAATTACTTTAATATACTGCAGAGGAAAATTTCTTTCGTCCGTAACAGTCCCGGCGACAAATCCCAGCTGACCGGCTTTCACCTCTTTTAAATCAATTCCAAGATCTATAATGATTGAAACAATGATCAGAAAAAATAATTTTCGGTTTGTCATTTGTGAAGTTTCAACAAACTATTAAAATTAATTTACTGAATAAATGATTAAATAAAAAAAAGTGATTCAAAATTTAAACCCCTCTCCCTAACCCCTCTCCCGAAAAAAATCAGGAGAGGGGAAATTCTACAACATTACAAATTTTTCATAATAAGCTCAATAACTTTCTCTTCATTATCAAAAAGATCTTCATTCTTAATCCTCAGAACATTTAATCCGATTTCTACCATAAACTCATTTCTTTCGTTATCATATTTCATCTGTTCAAGATCCATATGAATTTCACCGTCGAGTTCAATTACGAGTTTACTTTGGTGACAATAAAAATCAACTACATATTTTGCGATTGGGTGTTATCTTCTGAATTTACGTCCATTTAAATTTCTATTGCGTACGATTTGCCATAATTTTTTTTCTGCGGGAGTGCTGTTTTTTCTTAATTGTTTAGCTAGTAAGTATGTATGCTTTTCAGCACCATAGTAGTAGGTGAGATATTCTTTCTTCCCATTCATAATTTCGTCTCCTTTTAATAATTATCAATATAAACTTCATTGGAAAACTAATAATGTCAGAGATAAATTTCAATACAACTTTGGAAAACTTCGGAAATAATAATCTTGTCTTCAACACCCTCTCCCCTGACCCCTCTCCCGAAAAAAACCGGGAGAGGGGCATCATATAAAAAATCCTTAAGGTAAGAAGTGGAAATTATAAGTATTGAGCTAGATGCTTACAACTCACATTAGCTCTCAATTATCTTAAAATTTGAATAATGCATAGATCTGTAAATGAATTGTTCCCCTCTCCCGGTTTTTGGGAGAGGGGCTAGGGGAAAGGGTTTTATCTGTAAAACTCATCTTCATACCCGCCAAAGCTCTCGCCCTGCGTGAACATGCTTCCTACCATGTCTTTATATAATATAACCGAATCAATTTCATCCTTTGCTATCTTTGAATTCTGATGCAGACCGTCGAGTACAAACTCCATCAACGAAGCAAGTTCGGTCTCGCTTTCGTAAAATTGCGGATATTTTTTTACGAATGCTTCCAGTCCCTCGACTTTCTTCAGCTCTTTAAAATATTCCTTAAATGTCATGTCATCTTTAATATTTACCTTCCCGCCGTATTGAAACCATTCGACAATTTCAGAATAAGGATTTTTCACTTCTTTTTCCTCGGCAACTTTCTTTTTTCTCATAAGCGGATCCGGGAAATATTTTTTAAAGATCTCTCTGACCGATTTTGAGATAAGAGCTTTTGCTACCTTTATAGCGCCTTCCTGTTCACCTTCAAACACAAGTTCAACTTTTCCGGTGATCCCGGGAAGTATGGATTGTACATCACACATTCTCGGCATGATCATATTGTCATTATTCATAATAGCCCTTCTCTCAGCATTACTGATCAGATTCTCAATTGATGAAATAGTAAGTCTTGCGCTGACTCCGGATTTCTGATCAACAAACTCACTCACTCTCGCCATCATTGCGGTCATTTCAATGATCTCTCTGAAATAATAAGGTATGAGAATTTTTTTCTTTTCATCTCTGTCCATCCATGAAAATGTTTCGGTGATCTTGATTCCGTCTTCGAGAACTTTCGGATAATGCGTTATGATCTGAGAGTCTATTCTGTCTTTAAGCGGTGTAATTATGTTGCCGCGGTTTGTATAATCTTCGGGATTAGCAGTAAAGATCATCAGCACGTCAAGCGGGATCCTGATATTGAATCCTCTTATCTGAATGTCTTTTTCCTGCATGATGTTCAGCAGTCCGACCTGTATCCTTGGCTGAAGATCCGGGAGTTCGTTGATGACAAATACTCCGCGGTTGGTCCTGGGAATTATTCCAAAATGTATCGCTCCTTCGTGTGAATAATGCAGTCTCTGATTGGCGGCTTTTATAGGATCAATGTCACCGATGAGATCGGCTATGTTGACATCGGGTGTTGCAAGTTTCTCGCTGTAGCGCTGATCGCGCGAGATCCATTCAATCTCAGTATCATCGCCTTTATCTTTTACCATGTCAACTGCATATTTAGATATAGGATTAAGCGGATTATCATTTATCTCCGAACCTTTTACGATTGGAAGGAACTCATCCAGAAGAGTAGGGATCATTCTTGCGATCTTCGTCTTTGCCTGACCTCTCAGCC
>JAGPCH010000205.1 GCA_018058125.1 Ignavibacteria bacterium
AACAAATTATCCCCAACTGACCGGGAATGCGAAATAAAATTAAAAATTCTATTGGACTAGAAAGAAATTCGTAACTCGTTCCCCCGCGGCGTATTGTAACTAATCAAACTCCATCCACTCTACACATTCCATACACTCTCTACTTATAGCTGTCCTTATGCACCGACTTCACAGCCCTTCCCGAAGGATCATTCGAATTCTGAAATGAAGCATCCCAGGCAAGCGCTTCAGGTGTGCTGCAAGCAACAGATTTAACTGAAGGTACACACATTGCTGCCGAATCTGATGGGAAATGTTCACTGAAAATAGTTCTGTATCTGTACTCTTCTTTTGACATAGGTGGATTTATATGGAATCTGAATTTTGCATTTGCAAGCATTTCATCTGTGACTTCTTCCTCCGCTACTTTCTTAAGCGTATCGATCCAGCTATATCCAACTCCATCCGAGAACTGTTCTTTCTGTCTCCATAAGATCTCATCAGGCAGGTATTCTTCAAACGCTTTTCTCAAGATCCATTTCTCCATTTTATCTTTTCCCGCCATTTTATCTTTCGGATTCAGACTCATTGAAATATCAAGAAACTCTTTATCCAAAAATGGTACCCGACCTTCAATACCCCATGCCGCTAAAGATTTGTTAGCACGCAGGCAATCATACAAATGTAATTTACCGAGTTTTCGGATCGTCTCTTCGTGAAATGATTTCGCATCAGGAGCTTTGTGGAAATAAAGATAACCGCCGAATATTTCATCAGCACCTTCACCCGAGAGAACCATCTTTATTCCCATTGATTTTATAACCCGCCCGAGAAGATACATTGGAGTGGATGCACGGATTGTAGTAACGTCATACGTTTCAAGATGATAGATCACATCGCTTATCGCATCGAGACCTTCCTGAATTGTAAAATTTATTTCGTGATGAACAGAGCCGATATGATCTGCAACTTTCTGAGCAGCGGCAAGATCGGGTGAACCTTTAAGCCCTATTGCAAACGAATGAAGCTGCGGATACCATGCCTGCTGTGTATCGTCCGTTTCTACCCGCTTTGCCGAATACTTTTTTGTAATTGCTGAAATCACAGACGAGTCCAGACCTCCGGATAGTAATACTCCATAAGGCACGTCTGACATGAGCTGTCTGTGAACTGCCTGCTCTAATCCCTCTTTTAATTTCGCAATATCTGATTCATTATCTTTTACTGATTCATAATCCGACCAGTCGCGTTTGTACCATTTTTTTAGTTCATGACCTTCTTTGCTGTATATGTAATGACCGGGAAGAAATTCCTGAATTTTGTTACACACTCCTTCGAGAGCTTTTAACTCGGACGCTACATAAAAATTACCCTGCTTGTCACTGCCCATATATAAAGGAATTATTCCTATATGGTCACGGGCAATGAAATATGTATCATTAACTTCATCATAAAGCGCGAATGCAAAAATTCCATTGAGGTCTTCGAGAAAATCTATTCCTTTTTTTTTATATAAAGAAAGAATTACTTCACAGTCGGATTCGGTAAGATAATTATATTCCCCCGCTACTTTTCTCAGATCATGATGATTATAAATTTCACCGTTAGCAGCGAGGATAAGTTTTTTATCTTCTGAGTAAAGCGGCTGACCACCTGATTTCGGATCGACTATAGCTAATCTTTCATGAGCAAAGATTACATTATCATTACTGTAAACACCCGACCAGTCCGGTCCGCGGTGACGGACTTTTTTCGACATCTCAAGAACTGTTTGTCTTAAATTACCAACGCCGTTATTATTGTTACCAAAGACACATACTATTCCGCACATATATTAAATTATATATTTTATTTTTAAAAATTTCGCTCTTAAAAGTAATAGATTATTATAACTATTTATAAGGAGAGAAAACCGACAATTAATTGAATGCGTGCAATTTACCCAATTCAAAAAAGATTAACAATTTAGAAAAGTGACTTTTTTGAATACTGATAATGAAATTTGCGAAATCATTAGTATGATAATTGTCATCCTAAATATTGCGATTACAACCCTCATTGACACTATTGCTCCGGATTTTCAGTTTATACTTAAAATACTGAATAGAATATCACAATGCCTATAGGTATTTTATTAAAAACACAGGAGGCAAATTAAAATGAAAACCATATTAACATTTCTTATCACATTTGTATTAATTATAAACACAAATGTAATTTATTCACAATACAGCGAACAGGAAAAAGCTGATCTTCTCTTTACCCTTCAGGAAGAAAAAGTAGCATATGATTTCTATACTGAAATGTATAACAAATACAATCAAAAAGTATTTGGAAATATAATGGAAGCTGAAAAGACTCATCAGCAGCATGTACTCAGCATACTTAATTCTCTTAATATTGATGCAGGTGAAGTCGGCAGTACGCCGGGTGAATTTTCGAATCCGGAAATTGCTGATCAGTATAAAATGCTTTCTGAGATTGGAAGCTATTCTTTCACTGACGCTTTAAGAGCTGCTGCAAAATATGAAGAGCAGGATATAAATGATCTTAAGACTTTCCAGTCACGAGCTGAAAATGAGCAGATAAAAACTTTATATGAATGTCTGCAAAAAGCCACCGGAAATCATCTGAGAGCATTCGTAAAAAATCTGAAGAAGGAAGGAATAAATTATAAACCGAATGTTCTTTCTGAAGCAGATTACAATGCGATCATTACTTCAGATAATGTACAGGGTGATTGCTTTCAGCTTAAGTGAAAGGTAAAGTTAACGAAATAATGTTAAGTGTAAATTACTGATAATATATTTTACTGTTTATAAAAGCTATATTTGCCAAAATTAAAATTAAACAAATGGCAAGTATAGCTTTTTACACATTTGGAATCCTTCGTGAGAAAGAAGGACATCCTCAGGTTCAGGGATTTTTTGACAGAATATCTTCCGTATTTGAACAGGCTCAAAACTCCGGAGGATTCATAGAAAGAAATAAGGAACTCAGAAGAGAGTATTGCTTACCTAGATTTTTTGATCCTGAAAAACATGAGTTAGCTGTTGCAACTCTTAGCCTATGGAAAGATCTCGAATCAGTTTGCGCATTTGCCTATAAATTTTCTCATGGTGATGCTTTCAAAAATCGAAATGAGTGGGTTGTAAAACCTGAATGGCCGACTTATGTCGCCTGGTGGGTCGGAGATGATAAACTGCCATCAAGAGAAGAAGCTTGCAAACGACTTGAGTACATACACGATAACGAATCATCTCCATTTGCTTTTAATTTTAAAAAACCATTTGATCAGAATGGAAACCCCGTTGAGCTTGATAAACATCTTATTGAAGTTCGCAAAAAATTTAATGAAACATTAATAAATAAATCCTGATATTTTCTAAACCTCAGTTTTAATTATTTTTCAATCCTGCATTTTGAAGTTATTAACAGAGCTTTCAATTAATGTTCATAATATTTCTGAAATCTTTGCTTTCAATTATTAAATTAAGCGATCTCACAAAATCCGGTGACTGCTGAAACGGATGCTCGCGGAAAAGCTTTACTGCTTTCGTTTCGAAAAGATCTTCCAGCTGTTCCGATTTTACGGGAGCAACTTTCTCTATTGTATATAAATGCTTTTTACTGAAAAGAAGATTGTCCGGATCGACATGCCCTGCGTCCATCATTAGTTTGGTCTTTTTATTGCAGTGACACGGATTGTTCTTATCTATCAATCCGCATTTATTACTCATAAAATTTGCCAGTTGCTTTCTCGCCCGGGAGAGTTTCTGTCTGAAATTTTCCCTGCTCATTTCCATTATCTCACTGCCTGTTTCATCATTTGCGCCAAACATGCTTCCGAGTATGAATATCAGTCTCTGCTCCCTGTCTAGACACAGAAGCATTGCATTCATGCAGCCAATCTTAGTTTCTTCCACCAGCATATCGATCTCTGCATTCACACTTCGGGGATCAGGTAATTCTGTATCGGGTGAATTTAAAATATCATTTCCGTATTTAGTAAATGAACTATAGCTCAGCTCCATTTTTTTCTTCTTCATGTTAATTACATGGTTGGCTGCTATTCTGTATGCCCAGGTCCTGAAACTGCTGTCACCGCGGAATGTGGAAAGTTTTGTAATGATCTTTATAAGAGTTTCCTGTGTCACGTCTTCAGCATCGTCAGGATTCCAGACCATTTTTAATGCAATGTTATATATCCATGACTGATGGCGCTTAATTAGTTGCTCAAGACTTTTTTTATCACCTTTGATTGCCTGCTCAACTAATAATTTGTCTTCTGCAGTTGT
>JAGPCH010000206.1 GCA_018058125.1 Ignavibacteria bacterium
AATTAATAGTATTTATATAGTGAATCCCAAGGAGTTATACATTTATAGAAATTAATCCGATTTATCGGGGTTGTCTTAAAAGTCTTAGTTAGTAGCCCTATCTTTGTTTGCAAAATCTATACAATTTCCGCAGTATAAAGCCTGCCGCTACCCTAATATTTTACTTTTTGGAGAGCCCGTCCATTTGCGTAATCTTCTATAAATGTTTGATTATTTCGGGATCATCTAAATTTCAGATTTTGAGTTTTCAGAGATCTCGAATTATTAATTTATAAATTATTAATTTAAAACTCTATCCCGGCTCCAAGCGTAATTTCCGTCCGTTCCTCACTTAGAGAATCACCATGTGTAAATATGTAAAGATCATTTCCTGTCTTTAAGAATCTCGCATCAACTCTAACATACGAATTATCCGTAGGATTATACTCCAGTGCAAAAGCGATCCCCGCTGCTTTAAGTCCGATAGAACCTCCTGAGTTATCCGTATAAAGACCGGATAGAATTCCGCTGTTATCCTCGTAATACTCACCTCTTGTTGATAAATAAAATTTCGGATAGAAATTATATCGAATTGCCAATAATCCCGAAAGTAAAGTGGCTGAACCTGTTGTATCATAAATGTCTGACTTTTCCTGTGCAGCAAAATCAACTCCGAGCAAAAAATCCAGTTTTTTTACAGACGCATACTTTACAACAAGATTATTGTAAAATCTTGTTTTTCCGGGACTTCCCTGAGGCTGTTCATTTCCGAAAATATTATTATAAATTATTTCCAGATTAACTGCTGGTTTCACCCCAAGCTGCATACCTACGGACTTATTCAGATTATTATCAGCTAAAACATTGTATCCGTTTAACAAATAAAGAGAGCCATAAACTTTATCCGAAAAATCATATGAAATCCTTATGCCACTCTGATATATCGGCTCATAAAATGTTGCAAGTGCTTGTGTGTTCAGATAATTATTTATCGGGAGTATACCTTCAGCACCTATATGAGTCAGAAAGTATCCCCCGTCAATCCATAAATTTTTTGCGGGACGAAAACCAACGTTGGCTTCCTGGATATATTGAAGATACTGATTCGGTGACTGCGGCCAGTTGTAATTTGGTACATCCCCGAACTGAAGTGTCAGCATTCCGCGAATATTATTATTTGTATATTTTCCTGTAACCTGAGCCATATTGATCCTGAATTGATCTCTGACCGGAGAAAGTACTGAAAATTGTCTGAGATCACTTCCGTTATTATCATTATCAGATGCATAATAAAAATCAGCATAACCGCTGATCTTAAAATTGGATTCATTCTGTGCTCGGATTTTTGAACCCGGGAATACTGAACCGAAAATAAATATAATTAAAGCAAAAATTAAATGTAACACATCTGCTTTGAAAGTTTTCACCGTTTGATTTTTTAATAAAGTGATTTAGTTAATAAAAGAGCTTGTATAAAATTGCCATTATTATAATTGCCAACAACATTACAATAAGCGGGAAGAGCATAAAATAATTTTCCAATCTTTCATACTTCTCCTTACTGATTTCCTGTGAGTCCTTTTGGGCATCAGTATGAATTTCTATCTCTGAATCAATTCTTTTTCCAAAATCCGACTCTTTGTCTGATTGAGTTTCTCTTCTGAATAATTCCAAAACAAATATTGTAAGCATTTTTCTGATAGTTGAATTTATTTTAAATTATCTAAAGCTAAGTTTAGCTTGAGAACATTTACTTTTTCAATTCCTAAAAATCCTAAATCCTTTTTTTCAATAT
This sequence comes from Ignavibacteria bacterium, assembly GCA_018058125.1. GTDB lineage: Bacteria > Bacteroidota > Ignavibacteria > Tepidaquicellales > Tepidaquicellaceae > JAGPCH01. The sequence goes on from JAGPCH010000206.1 coordinate 1,775, forward strand.
TCTGTCGGACCAGTTCTTTTAATTTATCTCCGCTGATTTTCCTTTCTTTCGAAATTCTCAGTATCTGAATATAAGCTGCTTCAGGTGAAATATTCGGATCGATTCCGCTTCCGGAAGCTGTTACTAGTTCGGATGGAATGTCCTTTTTATTTATTCCCGGATTATGAACGACAAATGAATCTATTCTTGCATTCACTTCAGCAAGATAATCCGAATTTGTCGGACCTTTATTGGAACCGCCTGTTGATGCCGCATTGTAATTCACAGCCGAAGGTCTTCCCCAAAAATATTTATCTTCAGTAAAACTTTGACCAATATTCTCAAACCCAATTACTCTTTCGTTTATTATTAGAGGAGAACCAATGGATTTTTCCGGTATAATCTGTGCGATCATAAAAATTATTAAAGGATAAGCAAACCCGAACATTATGATCGTCAGTATGGAAAGTATTATTGCCGGTTTCAGATTCTTAATCATGATTTTTATTTTTTATTATCAGTTTAACATTAGTTTTTTTGCGATTTTCAACTCAGAGACACTGAGAATTATCAATCATTTTTCTTTCCTACACTGTGTCTCTGTGCCTCTGTGTTGAATGAGCCACTATTGATTTGTTTAAACAATTTTTAATGATGTTAATATCACATCTATAATTTTTATTCCGATAAAAGGTACAATGACTCCGCCCAGTCCGTAGATTAATAGATTTCTTGTCAGTAACTTTTCCGCGCCGATCGGTTTGTAAGCAACTCCTTTTAATGCCAGCGGAATCAACAAAGGAATTATTATTGCGTTAAAGATCACAGCCGATAAGATCGCTGACTGCGGGCTGGTTAAGTTCATAATGTTAAGCGCCTGAAGCTGCGGTATCGAAGCAATGAACAAAGCCGGAACTATCGCAAAGTATTTTGCAATATCATTAGCTATAGAGAAAGTTGTGATCGCTCCGCGCGTGATCAAAAGCTGTTTTCCAATTTCAACAATTTCAATGAGTTTGGTCGGATCATTATCCAGATCAACCATATTACCTGCTTCTTTCGCTGCCTGTGTTCCGGAATTCATTGACACACCGACATCTGCCTGTGCGAGCGCAGGCGCATCATTAGTCCCGTCACCCATCATCGCAACAAGTTTACCGCTGTTCTGTTCTTTAATAATGTACTGCATCTTATCTTCAGGCTTTGCTTCGGCAATGTAGTCATCCACTCCTGCAACGTTCGCAATGTACTTAGCTGTCAATGGATTATCTCCTGTAACCATAACTGTCTTCACTCCCATTTTTCTCAGTCGGTGAAACCTTTCCTGAATACCTGTCTTAATAATATCTTCAAGCTGAATCACACCGGATGCTTTACCATTGACCGATACCGCAAGTGGAGTTCCTCCGTCTTCAGCGATCTTGTGTATTATAGACTGCATCTTATCCGGAACTTCATTATTATTGTCAATCACTAATTTTTTGATGACATCGAAAGCTCCCTTTCTCACTTCAGTTCCGTCATTGAGATCAATGCCGCTCATCCTGGTCTGCGCAGTGAATTTAAAAAACTTTTCACCGGAATGGGAAGTCTGATCTATTTCAACACCTTTCTTTTTCGCAAGCTCTATTATAGATTTTCCTTCAGGTGTCTCATCAGCAAGTGAACTCAAAGCGCAGTATTTTATGAATGTATTGTCATCCATTCCGTTCACATTGAAAAAGTTTGTTGCCTTCCGGTTACCGATGGTTATTGTTCCTGTTTTATCTAATAGAAGTGTATCAATGTCTCCGGCGGTTTCAACCGCCTTCCCGGATTTTGAAATAACATTTGCTCTCAAAGCTCTGTCCATTCCGGCAATACCAATCGCTGAAAGTAGTCCTCCGATGGTTGTCGGTATCAGACAAACAAATAATGCAACAAGAGAAGCAATTGCTATCGGCGTGTTCGCATATCTTCCGAATGGCTCAAGTGCAACGGTTACAATTAAAAACATAAGAGTTAATCCGGATAATAAAATTATCAAAGCAATTTCATTCGGAGATTTTTGTCTGGAAGCTCCTTCGACGAGCATTATCATCTTGTCGAGGAATGATTCTCCTTTTTCAATCGTTACTAAAACCTTAATTTGATCCGATAAAATTTTTGTGCCGCCTGTAACACCCGACTTATCGCCGCCGGCTTCTCTTATGACCGGCGCTGATTCACCCGTGATCGCAGATTCATCTATGGTTGCAATTCCTTCAATGATCTCACCATCTGAAGGAATGATCTCTCCTTCCTTGACTAAAATTATATCACCTTTCTTTAAATCAGATGACATTATTTTTTTAATATTGCCGCCGTTGATGAGAAGATTGGCCGGTGTGTCCTGCCTGGTTTTTCTTAATGATTCTGCTTGTGCTTTGCCTCTTGCTTCAGCTATAGCTTCGGCGAAATTGGCAAACAATAATGTAACAAACAGTATCAGCGTGATTAAGAAGTTATATAGAAAACTTCCCTGTAATGCATCAGGTCTGATC
>JAGPCH010000207.1 GCA_018058125.1 Ignavibacteria bacterium
AGACTGGAATATTGATGCAGCGAATTGAATCATGGCCTGCACCTTGGACATATATAAGGCAGCCGGAATTCCTTTACCGGAAACATCAGCTACGATTACAAGTAATTTATTCTCGCTGATCTTGATCACATCATAAAAGTCGCCGCCGATTATCTTAGCCGGATTATAAAATCCGGATACTTCGATCCCGTCAATACTGTTGATGGATTGCGGAAGAAGACCCATCTGAATATTTCTGGCGATCTGAAGTTCTTCTTCCATTACCTGCTTAAGCACTTTTTCTTTCTGAAGTCTTGAGTTTTCAAATGCGATTGCAGCCTGGGAAGCAAGTGTTTTTAAAAGATCTATATCTTCATCAGAATATGCTTTGCCGGAAGGTTTTTCACCGAAATTCATTGTTCCTATCAAAACGTCTTTTATAAAAATAGGTATCAGTAATGCAAACTTCTCCTTTAAAATAATTTCTTTATACTCTTCATTTATCTTTAACTCCTGTAAAAGCACTTCATTGATAAGTCTTGGTTCTTTATTTCTGATGAATAATGAAGTAAATGCTTCATCATATAAATCATCCTTGTAAATTATTTTTTCATTATCCGAAACTTTCTCAAATTCAGTTTGCAGTATCTCATTAAAATCCTGATCTTTAAACCATACATTCAGATTATCAATACCCATAGTTTCTTTTACAGATGAGCCGATTTTTTCAATGATCTTTCTTACATTGTCAAGATACGGAAGCTCTTCCGAAAAAAGCAGAAGTGATTTTCTGTAATTATATCTTTCTCTGTAAAACTGCTTATCTACAAAATCTTTTGCCCGTTTGTTAACATAGTCAAAGCTGAAAGTTACTATAATGATAAGAGCAATAGTCACAAGCTGTTTGTTTTCCGGTAGGAACTGACTCAGCAGAGAATTTAAAACGAACACTAAAAACAGATAGATTCCAACTATGAAAGCTGTTATAATTCCAAAAACCAATCCCTTTTTTACAATAAACTCAGTATCTAATATCCGGTATTTGAAAATTGAAAAACCAAAAGAAACGGGAATTGCCAGTACAAGCGCTGTCGGAAGGAATACCCATGGCTGAAGAAGGAAGTTTGGCGTTTTTACAAATATGCTTATGAAAAGTGAATAAGTAAAACCAATCCCTCCGAGTAAAAAACCTATAAGAATTATTTTCATAGGTTTTTTCAGATTATTGTCGTTCAATCTGAAATAAGATCTTATCAGAAAATAAATACCCGGAGCTATGCAGCCAACTGCAATAATTGAATAAATTGTATTCAAAAATCCGGTGATGGATTTATCGTAAAATATGATCCTTAAAATTGCTATAACAAAAACAAAGATGTAAAGAAAGTTTAGCAGGGATTTCCTGTATTTAAAATCAATTTTGATCGGATAAGTGATAATGAAATGAACAAACAAAACATAAAAAAATGAACCTGCAATAAAATTAAATACGGGCAGAAAACTGTTAAAATCAACAAAGTTTATTTGAGTAAAGACCAATGAAGCAGTGCATCCCATAAAAAAGAATAACTGTGACGTTAACTCTTTCGGTTTGGAATAGCCGACGATGAATCCAATAAACAGAAAACCAAAACCCAGAAGTGAAAAAATTAAAAATATGATATTGAAAATTTTAATTACTTCAATGTTGAATTTAAGTATCTCGTTGTTTCGAATAATTGTGTATTCAATTGTTTCCTTATCTTCAAAACTGTTTAAAATACCCTGAGCTTCAAAAATTGAATTGAATTTGATCCCATTGATGGCAATAAGAATATCACCGTTCTTTATACCTGCCACATCTGTCACCCCGCCCGGTAAAACCTGTACGATATACATTCCTTCATTAAGTTTTTTGCCGTCCATTTCATTGATCCAGAGACAATCGTCCGAGGTCATTCTGTCCGTAAACATTGTTTGAATAAAAATAATAGAAGAAATGGTAAGACAGTATATTGCAATGAAAGAAAATACTAATCTGAGAGTTCCGTCGGTATGTTTGCTTAAAAAATTCAAAAGTGAGTATGATTATATGCTGATGTTACGTTTTTAAATTTCCATTAGTTTCTGAATTCATTAAAAGATGTAAATTACTTTTCTTAAATGTCATATCCTATTGAAAAATAAAATACAGTCGGACCAAATATGAATGAATCTTCGGAAAGTCCCTTTTTTATTATAAAACTCTTCCCGGATGAGAAACTTGCTTCCCCAATGGGTGTATCAAATGCAGCAGTAACGCCTATCCCGTGCCGCAGATCCTTGAATCTGATGTCTTCTGTATTCTCCCAAATGTTTCCCAGATCATATCGTACGCTAAAATAAGTATCAAAAAATAATTTATATGGAAACAAATATCGGTATTCAAAAGAAAGCTCCAGAACCTGTCTCCCTTTAAATTCATCATCTACCATTCCGAAGAAAGAATTCTGTCCGCCAAGAGTAAACTGTTCTGTCAAAGGAGTGGTCTTATCTCCATATCCGAAAATGAATCTCGGTCTGAAAGTTTGTGAATTAAAAGTCGGGAAATAAAAATCATAATTCATGAATAATTTTGTATATGTCAATACTCCGGGTAATGTATTTGTAGCAGTTTCATAAAATACATTTATGAAAGTACCTGAAGTGGGAAACGGGATTTTATCCTCCGTATCGAATGTGCCTCCGAATTTTAATTTGATAACTCTGAGATCTTCCGTTAGATTCTGACTATTTGTAATATTATCTATCTGTTGATTTTCATAAAATATCTGACCGTAAATGGTGCCGAATCTTTTAAACTGCGTACCCAGCAAAAAACTAAGTCCGTATTTAACATTGCTGTATTGTCCCACCTGAAAGACATTGTACTGATTTATGGTAGAATCTACTACCTGAATATATCTGTAAATATCCCTGAATTTATAATAAAGATTAAAATTAAAAGTAAGCGGAAGTCTGAAAAACTGATCTGACTGAATATCAAACTGATATATCTGATTTAATGTACCACCTGCTGCCAATAGCCCCGCTTCTATTCCGGTTCCAAAAATATTCTCATCTCTGAGATCAAAGAGAAGCTGCAGTCTTCTTTCATTATCAAGCTTTAGTGAAAATCTAAGGGCTCTTGAATTTTTTTCAATTAAATTTATATCAAGTTCGGGAAGATATTTATTCTTACTGTAATCAAAATTGAAACTAACCTGCTGAAACAAATTCGTGCTCATTACATTATTTATACTTTCATCAGTACTTTTTCTGCTTACAGTAGCATCATTATTCAGTACTATTTCTCGCATGATCACATTATCATTAGTAATATTATTACCAATCAGATCCATTTTACTGAATCTGCCGGTGGAGAATACTATCTCAAGCGTTTTTGAAGTATAATCAAAATGAAATTTTTCAATATCGATCAGAGAATATGAACTGTTTCTGAGCTTACCTAATAATTCATCATAAAATTCATAACTATCAACCGGTTTAATTCTTCTGTTAATATTTTTTGACCTGAAGCGTGATATAAGGCTGTCCAGTACAGGCAACTGATTCCTAACTTCCAATTTTGTCATCACCGGATATTCCTCAAGTATATAATTTATCTCAGCATTTAAACCTTCTCTGGAAATTACAGCATATACATCTCTGAACTGACCGGTCTTATATAACATGATAAGATTTTTTTCAATAGAAGTATACTTTTCAAAATTCTTATCTGTAAGTAACTTTAATGTATCTTCAATCCATGAATTAAGGGCATTTCCTGAACCGGGAATAGTAACTTTAACTTCAGGATTAGTAATGAAATTGTTTTTATAATTTGAAGCGGATTCATCAAGAGAATCAATTTTTTCTTTAATTATGCTTATAAACTCAGATGCTTTTTCCTCACCTTTTTTGACAAGATAATCTACTTTCATATAATCAAGAGAAGAATAATTTTTTATATCAGGTGTAATAATGACATCGGCTTCTCTGAGCTGAAGATTGTTTAACCTGGTCATGGCTATGGATAAAATCTGATCAGCAGTGTTTAACGGATCATCAAGTTCCTCATTTGATTTTAGATTGCTTGTTGAATTTACGACTATAGTAAGATCCGCACCCAGCTCTTTGGCAATGTCATTAGGAATATTAGCGGAGAGACCTCCGTCCACCAGATTCTTTCCGTTTATGACAATAGGGGTATAAAGCAAAGGGAATGTAAGTGATGCTTTTATTGATTCCGAAAGATTTCCTTCTTTAAGGATCACACGATTACCA
>JAGPCH010000208.1 GCA_018058125.1 Ignavibacteria bacterium
CTGGTGATCTCATGTAGTTAATACCTGCGACTGTTTGTTCTGAGATTATATATATGCCGCTGCCAATTGAATTTGCATCATGTTGTCTTTCAAAAGCTATCAGAATTGAATCAGCGCTTGTGCTGTAAAACTGGGCACAAGGAAGATTGTCTTTTGGGTCTGTTACAAGTAAAATATCTGTATGAAAATTTCCCCAGCTAGCTGTTCTGAAATGATGAAAACCGCTTGTAACTCCGGCATTTGATGTTTCTTTCACAATTGCATGCATAAAAGTATCTGCTTCATAATACTGCCCGTCGCTGCAAACTGTAACCTGCTCATATTTTCTTCCTGCAACCGGTGAAGCCACAACCCCTGAAGAATACGCCGTTCCGTCTCTTCTTACTGAAAAGAAATTAAGTTTTGCGTTATCACCATTGATATTTGTACTTGATGTATAGTAAACTATTGTACGGGTGGAGTCACCTGTATTGTTATTCCTGCTTTCAACAAGCATTCCAAATGAGAAGAAATATTCAGTTGTACTTAAGCCCTGCGCAACAAGAATCCACTCTGCACCGCCATTGGATGAACGCAATATTCTGAAAGCGCCTTTATTTGGAGTTGCTTCTTTTAGCGGAACCAGAATATAAAGCCAGCCGTCATCTCCCTGCTTTAAGCTAAGTGGTCTTATTGAGTTATCGTTTATATCACCGTTATGAACTATCAAATCATTTTGATACCAGTCTGTTTCGTTTTCGGTACCGCTATTCACCTTTACTGATAATCTGCCGGATGAAATATTATCGCTGAGCATATTTGAGTTTGAATATGTTTCAATTTCTCTGTCAAGTGCCTTTTTCCTGTTACCGCTCTCTGATTTTGTGAATGTTTTACATTCATCTAACAGGTTTTCATGGAGATTATTATTCTTTCCAAAAACGTTTAATGCTGAAAGTAAAAGCAGTAAAGCAATTAGTAATCTTTTCATTTTATTTTTTGATTTATTTATTTGTATCTTGATTTTGTCGTATTCTTTAAGAAGCTTTTTGAACTACAGATTCAGACCACTCCTGTTGCCCGTTGGCTGTTATCGGCGCTATTCTGAAATTATACATCTTACCGCTTTTTAATCCTGTAGCAGTATATCTTGTCCTTGTTACTATATCTGAGTGTTTCCAGGTTCTCTCAGATCCTGAAAATGAGTTTATCTGTACGATATACGATCTTGCCTCATTTACAGGCTGCCATAGTAATTCTATTTCACCAATATTATCGCCTGATGCCGCATGCAAAATGCAATCTATCTTTGTTCTGTTGTTTACTCTTTGATTTTTGTTTTCTGTCATGTTCATTTTTGTTTCGTTACAAATTTAACAGTTTATACATACCCCATTCCAAGAAACAAACTAATCCCTGTTTTGAATCAGTTTTGATTATTGGGATAGGATAACAATAAAATATTGGTATTTTTTGCAGTATTTTTACTTTATCTTTGGAAACTAATTTCATAGAGTTTTAAATGCTCAATTTTGGAAAGATTTTAACATTTGTTTCAGATCATGTTTTAGGCGGATTATATTGTTGATTGACAGTAGTTTATAAATAATAATGCTCAAGAGTAATTTACTGGAAATACTGGCTACTTTAAATCTTAAGGAATTTAAGGATTTCGGAGAATATGTTAACTCTCCTTTCTTCAATAAAAATGAAGCGGTAATTAAGCTCTACGAATATATAAGAAGATATTTTCCTGCTCTTGAAGGATTGAATTTCGGGAAGGAAAATGTATTTTCAGAGATTTTTCCGAATGCTGAATATAATGACGGTTTTATGAGAACTATCATGTTTAATTTAACCAAACTTGCCGAAGATTATATTGCCTATAAGGATTTTAAATCCAGAGAATTAACTGAACAGATCCATTTACTGAAAGCATTAAATAAAAGAGATCTTAACAGACTTTTTAGTAAAAACTTAAAACTTGCTTCAGAAAAACTTGAAAAAAATAGAATTCATGATGAATTTTACTTTAATGAAAAATTCCTGATCGAGTATGAAAAAAATATCAATGACTTTAAATCAATTAAGATCCTGAATCAAAAAGACATTCCCGAAGGCGATATTACAAACCAGTCAGAATACCTTATAAATTATTTTATCCTTCAGTTATTAAAGAGATACAGAACACTTCTAAATCTAAAAAATGTCCTGGATATAGATTTTGATCGGCCGCTTATGGCTGAGTTATTGCAGTATATTGAAAGCCATCCCGAAATATATTCTGAAATACCGCTCGCCGGTCTTTTGTATAATGAGATAAAACTATTAGAAACAGATGATAAAGATTATTATAACAGCATAAAAGAACTGGTTTTAGATATGAATACCGGTTTTGACAGGTCTGAAAGGTTTAACGGACTTGTGGTAATAAGTAACTACTGTCTTAAAAAAAATCATGAAGGCAACAGATCTGCTCTTGAGGATTTCATGGAAATATCTGAATTCATGTTTGAAAATAAAATAGATACTCTTAATAAAGGCGACTATCTGCAAATTAACTATTTCAGGACCGTACTTTTAATGGCGCTTACAGCCGGAAGAGTTGACTGGGCTGAGAGATTTGTAAAAGAAAGCAAAGACGCCCTTTCTCCCGAAGAAAGAGAAAATGCATATAATTTCGCAATGGCAAGGCTCGAGTTTTCGAGGAGAAATTTTGAGAGGTCGTTAAAGTTTTTGAGTTTAGTCCGATATGATGATATTTATTACAAATTTTCAGGTAAAACCCTTCAGGCGCAGTTATATTATGAGCTTGATATGCTGAATGAACTTTCAGATCACCTTGATTCATACAGGAAATTCCTTAACAATAGTAAACTATTAACCGGACTGCATAAGAAAGTAAATGAGAATTTTGTGAAAGTAATGAATGATCTTCTGAAGCTGAAATCCAATTCCGGAAGGACCAAAATATCGAAGCTAAAAGAGAAAATTACAACATACAAAGAACTCTCAGGCAAAAGCTGGCTGTTAAATAAACTTGAAGAACTGGAAAAGAGTTAGATCATTTTCTACTTTCAATCACTTTGTAATACACATTTTCAATATTTGCGGTCATTATATCAACAGTGAATTTTTCCATCATCAGTTCAAAGCTTTTTTTGCCCATTTGTTTTCTCAGGTTTTCATCTCCGCATAGCAGCATAAGTTTTTCCGAAATTCCCTTTACATCTTTATCTTCCAGAACAAATCCGCTTACGCTTTCGCGCACCATAGCCGGCATATCACCAACACGTGTTATCACCATAGGCAGCTCCTGCGCAAGCGCGTGAAGCATTGCATAGGGAAATGTTTCGCCGCCGCCTTCAACAGATGTATGCGCATAAATATCAAAAGCCGAGTACATTGATTTGATGTCTTTCCTGAAGCCGGGAAAAATGACCCTATCAATAATTTCCAGCTCTGCAGCCAGCGATCTCAGCATCTCGCTCAGTTCGCCATCGCCCACAACCATTAATCTGGATTTCGGGCAAGCTTTGGCTACGGGCGGATATGCACGGATAAGATACTCCTGCCCTTTAAAGGGAACCATTCTTGCAACATTGCCTATTAATATTTCATCATCTTTAACACCGAATTCGCCCCGTATTTGTTTGCGGATTTCCGGATCTTTTTTATTCTGTTCCGGATCCAGCCCGAGATGGATAAGCGAAATTTTCTTCGGGTCGATCTTATCTTCATTTACAAGCAGGTCTTTAGTACACTGGCCGTCAACTATAAAATGGCTGATGAGGAATTTGTTCCGGTACCAGTGAGTAAGGTTATGCATTATGCTGTGGAAGCTGTGATTCGTAGTGACGTGAGGTACACCAGCGCGTTTTGCCGCGAACGCACCCGCAGTGCGGTCATAATTTGTGTTGGAGTGTACTATATCAATGTTATTCTGTTTGATGAATTGGCTCAGCTCGCCGGAAATTTTCCATACCCTGTTTGTTCCGGAGTGCTCCGGGTAATCAACCGGGAAAACATCAATCCCTTCTTCGATGCACTTGCTGTATATCAGGTTGTCGTTTCGGCATGATACCCATACTTTGTGGCCCCGTTGTTTAAGCAGGTTGGCGAACTGGTACACAAAAAATTCGCCGCCACCGTATATATCCAGCGCATTTAGAAGCAAAATATTCAGTTTTTTCTGCATTTATTGTGGCTATTTGTACAAATTAGCGCATTAAATATACATTTTAAACCTTCAATTTCGTACCTTTTTCAATCATA
>JAGPCH010000008.1 GCA_018058125.1 Ignavibacteria bacterium
GAATTATCTCTGGCATTACCGTATCTTGAATCTGAAAAATTCTTATTCCCATCATAAGGATCGACAAAAGTAGTATCCGCTAAAATCCCTGTTCCGGATCTGCTCCAGTGAGTGGTTCCGTTCTCAGCATTATCCATATAGAGAATGTTTGGCTTGCCTACATTGATTCTTATTGTATCGAGTGAAGTTACAATTCCCTCCTGCTTTACCGAAACAAAAAATTTCATTTCATCCATTACTACAGCCGAAGAGGTTATTCCGAACTTTATAAGTTGGGATAAATTGTTCTCCGATTGTCCGGAATAAATGCTGTCATAATCCGAATGAGTGTTTACCGGAACTGCATTAGCATAATTTGTAGTAACATCTATGGTTACATTTTTAGAGGTTTTGGAAAGACCGCGGTTTTTAAGAGTGATCAAAAGATCCAGCGTATCGTTTCTACCTGCAAATCCATTTCCTTCGATCTTATAATTTCTGAAATCCGCAAAAGCTCCGCCCACCCAGGAGAGATATTTCATTGCAAAGAGATTCTCACTTGCAACGGGTATTATTTCCGATTGTGATGGCCAGAAACCCGTTCCTCCTACTTCGGGAGTCCAGCAGTAAGTTCCATTAGAATGAAGATAATCCCTTGTAGTTCCGCTTGAATAATAATCGAGCATTTCCTTTACAGTACCATATAAATAATTATTAGAGGCGGCAAAGTCAGATGAGAATTCGGAATAAACTTCATATTTAATTGCAGAATCATTGTAACCGTAAGGATTAAGATATCTTCCTGCCGCTGAGTGCATGGTGAATGAGATCTTTGGATTGATCTGCGCCAGGAAAAGTTTTACTGCCTGAGTTTCCGGTTCTGATGCCGCCGAAGGTCCTCTGTAAGTTTCAGACGAAGGATCATTACTCGATCCTGAGTTTTCACCCCATCCGTAATCATAATTCCTGTTGAGATCAATACCGAAATTTCCACCGCCGTTATTACGTCTGTTCTTTCTCCAGTTGCCTCCGCCATTTGGATTTGTGGTCTGATTATAAACATATCCGTCAACATTCATAACGGGTACAAAGAAAATTTCCCGATTATTCAAGAGATAGGTTGCTTCGGGATTTGTTCCGTAATTTTCGAGCAGCCAGTAAATATAATACATCATGCAAGCCATTGACTGCGGTTCGCGCGCATGGTGAAGAGCGTCAAAATATATCGGGGCTTCCGTCGCGGATTCATTTACATCGGGATTGTCCGAGATCTTTACTGCATAGATCTGTCTGTTTTCAACTGTAGGTCCAATAGAAAACTTAGCTGTGATAATATTCGGATATTGAATTCTCATTGAATCAAGCTTCCGGATAATTTCATCGTAAGTATAATACCCTCCCATGCTGCCATATCCGAATCCGGCAATATTATCATTTTGAAGAATGCTTATACTTTTCTGCATTTCAAATATCGATGGAGTCTGCCTGTTAAGATAATATTCATTCATATCAGGGATCTTTATTTCAAAACTCATTCCTGCAAATTTTAACCGGTTCAATTCTTTATGATTTAAAACAAGCACTATGCCTTCCTTAATATTTCCGTGATAATGCTCAACGGTTATGTCATTATTCTGAAGCCGCATTATATCCGACGGATCCGATATATTAATTTTTACAAGGCTGTACTTATCAGGATTATCCTTTTCCGAATCCGGATCTGCAGCACTTAATCCAAAATATAAAAATGATGATAAGAAAATAATTAACAGAGAATAAATTTTTATGATATTCATATTGGTAAGATTAAAAGAAAATTTTCAGAAGAATTGTAAGTAATTTTTATAATAAATTTGATTTTTATAAATTGTAATAATCAGAAGGTGAAGTACTTAACAAAACTTACTTTTTTTAATTTCCATAATAAAGGATAATATTATTTATGAGCAAACATTCAAACAATTCAGTAGAAAGATTTTCCAACAGAGTGGAAAATTACATAAAATACAGACCGCATTATCCGAAGGATATAATTACATTTCTCAATGAAGAATGCGGGTTTGATAATCAAAAAACAGTTGCAGATATTGGCTCGGGTCCGGGGATATCCTCTGAGAATTTTATTGAAAACGGAAACACTGTCTATGCTGTTGAGCCAAACGAGGATATGCGCAAAGCTGCTGAATTCATTTTCAGAGATTCGGAAAATTTCAAAAGTGTTAATGGTACAGCCGAGTCAACTGCTTTAGACAATGACTTTGCCGATCTGATAATTGCAGGTCAGGCATTTCACTGGTTTGATAAAGAGAAATGTAAGATTGAATTCAAAAGAATCTTAAAAGATGATGGTTATATAGTTCTTATGTGGAATGACAAGATATCTTCAAATGACTTTATGAAAGATTATTACGAACTTATAAAAAAATATGGTAAAGATTATGACAAGATCAATCATACAAATGTAGATGATGAAGTCATCGGTAAGTTTTTCTCACCTTTAGAATTTAAAAAGAAATCTCTTCGACATACTCATCCGCTTGATTATGCCGGACTCGAAGGCAGATTGCTTTCTTCGTCATACATACCGCTTGAAGGTGAGCAATTTAAAATTATGATAAAAGAGTTAAAGGATATGTTTGAGAGATACAGTGAAAATGGTAAAGTGGAAATGGAGTATCAGACGAATTTGTTTTATGGGAAACTAAGTGATAAAGGTATATAATTTTTTTTACCACAAAGACACCAAAACACTAAGAAGGATTTCAAGAATTTTAAAGTATAATTGCATGTAAAAATATATTATATAATACTTTTTTAGAAAGGAGTTTTAAATTATGAAATTAAATTATTATGCGGACACAGATTCTTTATATATTGACTTGTCATCCAAGACAAGTGTTACCAGCGAAGAAATATCTGAAGGAATTGTCTTTGATTTTGATAAAGACAGTAATATTGTAGGATTGGATATTGATCAAGCAAGCTTGAAATTGGATATGAATGAATTGGTATTAAGTAAACTACCGGTTAGTTTGCAGAAGATAACTGTAGAATAATATTGATTTTTTTAAATCTTTAATTTTATCTGCCATATCTTTTTTGTCTTACCGTTTCGACTTCTTTTGTAATTTCATTCAATGCAGGTGCAGATAAAGAATTTTTTCTTAAATCTTTAAGCAGTGACTTAAATTTATTTTTTGAATCTCCTTTTTCTACAATTGAAATTAAATTTAAATCTTCTAAGTTTTGCAGAAGTTTTTTTGCTTTCGGGTTTAATATTTCTATACTGATTGTTTGCATATGTGAAATTAAAAATAATACTGTTATAGTTCAATAATTAAAAAAATTCTATATATCTCAAATTCCCAAATCCAATTTCCCAAATTCCAAATCAGGACTCAGTATCCGCCAGCCTCTCGGCTCTGTCAGCAGTTTTTAGTTTGTCAATGATCTCATCAAGATCCCCTTCCATTATTTCTGAAAGATTATACATTGTAAGACCTATCCTGTGGTCGGTAAGTCTGTTCTGTGGGAAATTATAAGTTCTGATCTTATCACTCCTGTCACCCGACTTCACCATTTTTTTCCTTTGTGAAACGAGCTCCTGATCGCGCTTTGCAAGTTCGAGTTCATATAGTCTCGAACGAAGAACTTTCATCGCCTTCATTTTATTTTTAAGTTGTGATCGTTCATCCTGACATTGTACAACTGTATTAGTCGGAAGGTGGGTGATGCGGATCGCGGTCTCAACTTTATTTACATTCTGTCCGCCAGCGCCGCCGGATCTGAACACATCAATCTTTAGATCATTATCATTTACTTCTACATCAAAATCCTCGGCTTCCGGGAAAACTGCAACCGATGCTGCAGAAGTATGAACTCTGCCATTTGCTTCAGTCTTCGGAACACGCTGTACGCGGTGAACACCGCTTTCATATTTCAGATCACCATAAATACTTTTACCTGTAATATTCAGAACAACTTCCTTTATCCCTCCCGGTGTAGATGATTCATTGAATTCGATCATCTCGACTTTCCATCTCTTCGTCTCAAAATACCTTGAGTACATTCTGTAAAGATCCGCTGCAAAAAGCGAGGCTTCTTCACCTCCGGTACCGGAACGTATTTCGATTATAGCATTTTTATCATCTGCAGGATCTTTAGGAATAAGCAGCTCCTTAATTTCTATTTCGATTGCTTCGAGGTCAGCTTCAAGCGATTCCAGTTCAGCTTTTGCAAGCTCTTTCATTTCCGTGTCATTTGTCTCATACAGAAGCTGTTTATTTTCTTCCAGCGCTTTTGTGATACCTAGATATTTATCATAAGCATTAACAATGTCTTCAAGACCTGAATACTCTTTAGAGAGTTTTCTGAATTCATTCTGATCATTAGTGATGCCTTCTTCGGCTAACAGATCTGAAATTTCAAAATAACGTGATTTAACTTTTTCTAATTTTTCGAACATTTAAGAAATAAAATTTTAAATTAAAATTGATTTTTAATTATTTAGGAATTTTTGACTTAATTCTATAATAAAATCCGCTCTTTCGGCTATGTTTTTTGGGGGAATGAAAATAGTTTTGTAACCGAATTTTGAATATGTTTTAATAGTTGATTGATAACTTATGACAGCATCTTCATAACTGTGTTTTCTTTCCGAATCGTTTTTATAAATTTCTTTCCATGGTTCAGTAATGAATACATTCTCATTGAATCTGTATTCGTTTGCAGCATTTATAAGATGTTTGGGTACTTTTAAATTCAAGTGTTCCCAGCTTATCTGATCAATTATCGATCTGTCAAAAAAGACCAATTCCTTTTCATCATTCAGAATATTATACTGATACATTGTCCGTGAAACAGTAAGCTCGACAAATTTCATCCAGTCTTTCCAGGGCAACGCATCTCCTTTGATCAGTATCTGTTCTTTTACAACCTGACGACCGGTTTCAGGAATAACTTTATATCCTCTGTTTGAAATTTCCTGTAATATGCTTGATTTTCCTGAACCTGAGCAGCCTGAAATTATAAAAAAATTATTTTTAAAGTTCGCACCTGAGTCCGGCAAACAATAATTGTTTTCACCGTCTTTTTTAAGATAAGGTTTGATCGAATCCAACTTATGAAATTATTTAAAATACATTTTAATAGATCTGTTTTTCAGTAAGATAAGTTCTGATTTCTTCTTTATTCAAATTTGAAATGGTAATTATTCCAAAAACAAAACTGACAACATTTCCGGTAATGATAGTTACTATCTGAAATATTGCCGCAGTTTGAACGGTACTGAACGTACCTCTTTGATTAAGAGTATTTAATTTATTGTATGCAATAAAATCCATTACTGCGCTGACTATGTTTATAATCGGAAGAAATCCGGTCAGGCAACCAATTCCGCATGTTGCTATTCCTCCGATGAGAGTAGTTGTTCCCCAACCAAGAAACGCGAGTATATTTAATATTCCGGATACAAGAAAAAAGGTTCTGGCATTTTGTAAGTCTGATGGCATAATTTTTTAGTTTAAGTTTTTACAAGTAAAATCAAATACGTCACATAAAAGCAAATGTTAACTTAAACCTGAAATAAAAAAGCAACCGCCTCTATTTTATTTATAAAATTTTGAGATGATTGCCTTTAAAATATAATTTTTATTTAACTACTTTACCAGATTGAACTTCTCTCCGTATTGTCCGATCACAGGTAATACTTTTACTTCACCATTGGCTGCATTCATTATTCCCATTATTAATAATATCACCCACGGAATATAAAGAACCAATCCGATACCGCATGTAATAGTACCTATTATTCCGGCTGCAATATTTAAAAGTAATAAAACAATTGATTGTTCGGTGTGAAACATTACAAACTTATTTTTCTTCATATCATCCATCAGTAATGGAATAAAGAATATCAGATAAGCTATTATTGCCATTGTCTTTCCCTGCTGGATCTCTTCGGGGGTTATATCCAAATTTCTTGTAGATTCTGCCATTAATTGACTCCTTTCGAAAGTTTAAATAGTATTGAAAAAAATCGGGTAAAACTCTATCTGAAAATCGCTTTGATACTGCCCCAGGTACTTCTTATCCCGGAGACTGTATGAGAAACAGTTATGTGATCAGTGTAAGTAACACCTCCGCCGCCATCAATGCATTTTAATCTGTAAAAATAAATTGAAGTGGTTCTGCCTGTTCCGATCTCAACTGAATTATCCTGATAAGAATAGTATGAATTATTACCTGTAGCGTCTTTATAGTTGATAAATATAAAATTATCCGGTGATTCCGCGCTTCTTTCTATTTCGAATTTCACGGTTCCGGTTTCATTACTTGTTTTCCATTCCACTAATACACCCTGAGAATTATCCCTGGCTACAAAATACTGTAATGTAACAGAGGCATATAATAAACCTGACGAAAAGATCAGTAAAAGTAAAAACTTTATATTTAATTTAGATTTTAACATTTGTAAGTGACTTAATATAAAAGCATTATTAAAAAATATCAAGTTTTAATTAAGTATCTAAATTAATTTTTTCCGGTGTTTACTTTTTATTTTATTCGCCGGTAAAATCACATCAGAGAGTTTATTGAATTGCTTTCCGCTCATTATTAGATTATTTTACCAAACCAAAAATAAAAAACCACTAAATTCATACATGCCCGTAATAAATAAAGTCCACGCAAGAGAAATTTTAGATTCAAGAGGTAACCCAACAATAGAAGTAGATGTAGTTTTAGAAGACGGTACAATAGGCAGAGCCGCAGTTCCTTCCGGCGCATCCACAGGGGAAAGAGAAGCTGTCGAGCTACGTGACGGCGATAAAAAACGTTATCTCGGCAAAGGCGTTTCCAAAGCAGTAAATAATGTTAATAGTGTCATTGCTAAGAAACTGACCGGAATGAACAGTCTTGATCAGACTGCTATCGATGAAACCATAATAAAATTAGACAATACAAAAAACAAATCCAAGCTCGGGGCAAATGCTCTGCTTGGAGTCTCAATGGCAGTCGCCCGCGCTTCTGCTAATTATCTGAAACAGCCCTTATATAAATATATAGGCGGAGTAAATGCAAAGACGTTACCTGTTCCGATGATGAATATCATAAATGGCGGAAAGCATGCAGACAACACAGTTGATTTTCAGGAGTTCATGATAATTCCCGCCGGACTGAAAAGCTTTTCGGAAGCTTTAAGATGCGGAGTTGAGGTTTTTCATTCTCTCAGAAATGTTTTACATAAGAAAAATTATAATACCAACGTAGGAGATGAAGGCGGATTTGCGCCTAACTTAAAGTCAAACGAAGAGGCACTTGAAGTTATTATGGAAGCAATCAAAAATGCCGGTTACAAACCGGGGAAGGATGTTTATCTGGGTCTTGATGTAGCTTCAAGCGAAATGTGGAAGAACGGGAAATATGAATTTTATAAATCTCATATTCCTACAAAGACTTCAGCAGAAATGGTTAAACTTTATGAAAAGCTTGTAAAGGATTATCCAATTATAAGTATAGAAGACGGTATGGCAGAGAATGACTGGGACGGATGGAAATTGCTGACGGATGCACTCGGTGATAAGGTTCAGATCGTTGGTGATGATCTCTTTGTTACAAATACCGAAATTCTGCAAAAAGGAATTGACCGTAAGATCGGAAATTCTATTTTGGTAAAAGTAAATCAGATAGGTACGCTTACGGAAACATTAAACGCTATCGAACTTGCAAAGACACATAATTACACAAATGTGATCAGTCACAGAAGCGGTGAGACAGAAGACACAACTATTTCAGATATAGCGGTCGCGACCAATGCAGGACAGATCAAGACCGGTTCATTATCAAGAACAGACAGGGTGGCAAAATATAATCAGCTGATCAGAATAGAAGAAGAGCTGGGTTCATCAGCGATATATCCGGGATTAAAAGCATTTTACAATATCAAATAAAAACATTCACTAAACATAACCAGATATTATTTTCAGATTTATCATAGTGAAAATAACTTTACCATATTTTATAAATTAAAATTAATTAATGAAACTCTCCCAATTTAAATACCCTATCCCCAAAAATCTTATAGCTAAAGTTCCGAAGACACCAAGAGATCAATGTAAACTTATGGTAATTAACCGTGAGACCGGAGAGATGGAATCGAAAAAATTCAAAGATGTGCTCAATTATATGGACGCAGGAGACGTGCTTGTATTAAATGATTCAAAAGTGTTTAATGCCAGATTATACGGGACAAAGGAAAAAACAAAAGCTAAGATCGAAGTATTTTTGTTAAGACAGCTATCTGAAGAAGAGAATATCTGGGACGTTGTAGTGGATCCGGCCAGAAAAGTCAGGATCGGAAACAGGATCTTCTTTACTAAGAATTTATACTGCGAAGTAATTGATAATACTACATCAAGAGGAAGGATCGTAAGATTCAATTATCAGGGAGATTTTTCAAAGTATATTGAAAAGCTCGGAAAGACTCCTCTACCTCCATATATAAAAAGAGAATCTACAGAAAAAGATAAAGATGATTATCAGACAATTTATGCAAATGCTGAAAAAGTAGGTTCGGTAGCAGCACCTACAGCCGGAATGCATTTTACAAAAGATCTTTTAAAGAAAGCCGAAGCTAAAGGAGTAAAGATCGTTTTTCTTACACTGCATATAGGACTTGGAACATTCAGATTAGTAGAAGTTGAGGATCTGTCAAAACACAGAATGGATTCGGAATATTATGAACTTTCGAAAGAAACTGCCGATACTATTAATGCAGCAATCAGTAAAAAGAAAAAAGTAATAGCCGTCGGAACTTCTGTAGCGAGAGTACTTGAGACAAATGTGATCACAAGCAGGAACGTAAGATATGGAAAAGGCTGGACAGACAAATTTGTTCATCCTCCGCAGACATTAAGGATAGTGGATAAACTTATAACAAATTTTCATATGCCGCAGAGCACATTATTGATGCTCGCCTGTGCAATGGCAGAAAGAGATCTGATCATGAAGGCTTATAAAAAAGCGGTTAAGGAAAAATACAGATTCTACAGTTATGGTGACGCAATGATGATCGTTTAAATTTAAATATATTTTTTAATAATAAGATCCGGAACTGGTAAATTGGTTTCCGGATTTTTTTTAATGAAAATTTCAGAGCTAAGAAAAATTATATTATCGATATAAGAAATTTAAATGATTAATTTTAAAAGTTAAAAGTTAAAAGTTAAAAGTTAAAAGTTAAAAGTTAAAAGTTAAAAGTTAAAAGTTAAAAGTTAAAAGTTAAAAGTTAATTGAAAGTAAAAGTAATTATTCCTGCATCCGGAAGCGGTGAAAGATTCGGAGGCAACACTCCTAAGCAATTCATCAGACTAAAAGGTAAAGAAATACTTGTAAGCTGCCTTGAAAAATTCAACAGCATAAAAGTTATTGATGAAATAATCATTGCAACGAAGTTAGAGTATTTTCTGAGAATAACTGAGTTGATTCAGAAACATAAATTAAAAAAGGTAAAAAAAATAGCAGAAGGCGGAAATAGAAGACAGGATTCGGTATATAATGCACTCGTCAGTTTGGATTGCTCAAAAGATGATATTATTCTGATACATGATGCCGTCAGACCATTTATCAGCGAAAAAAAAATCATTGAAATCATAAATGCTGCAAAAGAATATAAATGCATTGTTCCCGGATTGCCTGTTGCGGAAACTGTTAAACGTACGTTAAAAAATAATATTGTAAAAGAAACCATTGACCGCAACAATCTCTGGACTATACAGACTCCGCAGGCGTTCAGATTTGATATACTGAAAAAATCTTTTGATAAAGCATATAAGGAAAATTTTACAGGAACGGATGAATCAGCAATAGTAGAAAATGCGGGATACAAAGTAAAAGTGATCGAAGGAGAGATGACTAATGTTAAGATTACATTCAGGAAAGACATTTTTGATTTTTGATTTGAAAATTCAGAATTGAAATTGTTTTGATCATAGATTTCTATGATTTTAGATTTTGGATATTCGTTAATATAAATTAAACATTATGAAAAACTCGGGGACAATTGTATTAGAAAGATTTGACAGTAAAGTATTAAAGAACAACCCGTTAGGAGATCCGTCAGAGAGAGAGTTTCCGGTGTATCTTCCGCCATCATATGGAAAATCCGGCACGAGATTTCCGGTAGTATATCTTATATCCGGATTTACGGGTAAAGGCATAATGAATTTAAATGTAAGCTATCTTTCTGAAAATATATTTGAAAGACTTAACAGGCTTATCGAAACGAAAGTAATGAAAGAGATGATAGTAGTCATGCCTGATTGCATTACTAAGTTCGGAGGCAGTCAGTTTATTAATTCAGCTGCCACGGGAAAATATGAGGATTATATGGTCAAAGAACTGGTTCCTTATATAGATTTAAAATACAATACGATAAACAAAAATACATCACGGGCGATTTGCGGCAAATCAAGCGGCGGTTACGGGTCGGTAGTACTGGCGATGAAACATCCGGAAGTATTCGGACTAATGTCTTCGACAGCCGGTGACATGTATTTTGAATATTGCTACCTTCCGGATTTTCCAAAATTCGTTATTGATATTGAAAATTACGGAAAAGGAGATAAAGCCGTAGCTAATTTTGTTAAAAACGAATTCACCAATAAACAGCCAAAACCAAAGTACTTTCATAACATCATTAACATTATTGGAATGGCAAGCTGCTATTCCCCTAATCTTAAAGATGGAAAGACAAAGGGATTTAATTTTGATCTTCCTTTTGATATCAGGACAGGTAAGCTTGATGCAAAAATTTTTTACAAATGGCTCAGACATGATCCGGTAAGAATGGCTGACAGATATATTTCAAATCTGAAAAAATTAAAGCTCATTCATCTGGATGCAGGAATTAAAGACGAATTTAATCTGCATATCGGAGCAAGGATTTTCTGTGATAAACTTAAGCAGGAAAAAATAAAATACATTCACGAAGAGTTTAATGACGGACATATGGGTATTCAGTACCGATATGACAGGACGTTCAAAGTGATCTCGGATGCGATCGGTATTAAATAATTAAGAATTTAGAATTAGGAATTAGGAATTTTCAGTTTTAATTTAAAAGTTTAGTAAAAATAGATTTTGATTCGTAATTCGTAATTCGTAATTCGTAATTCGTAATTCGTAATTCGTAATTCGTAATTAAATAATCTCTATTTTGCGGAATCTCAAAATTTAAAAAAATATGGATCCAATTGTAATCTCGACCTGGAAGCATGGTCTTGCTGCAAACGAAGCAGCTTATGAAATATTGAAAGACTGCGGCAATTCGCTTGATGCAGTAGAGCAAGGCGTTAGAGTTTCTGAAGATGATCCAACGGTTTTAAGCGTAGGATTCGGCGGACTTCCGGATGAGAGAGGGGTCGTTACACTGGATGCAGCTATCATGGACTGGAAAGCCAGAATAGGATCCGTTATCTGCGTGGAAAACATACACAATCCGGTAAGTCTTGCAAGGCTTGTTCTAGAAGATACAGAGCATACAATACTTGCAGGCGATGGTGCATATGAGTTTGCAATAAAGAATGGATTTAAAGCGGAAAACCTGCTTACACCGGAATCAATCAGGAGGTTTCACGAATGGAAGCTGAGCAAGAGTACTAAGCCCGAGGAAATTCACACTGATGATTTCAAGATAATTGAGTCGAAGCATGACAAGTTAAAAACTATAAATGAGGATGGCTTTCATGACACAATAGGAATGGTTGCTTTGGATATGGACGGGCATGTTTCTGCATCCTGTACTACAAGCGGAATGGCCTGGAAACTCCATGGCAGAGTAGGAGACAGTCCTGTTATCGGTTCGGGTTTATATGTAGACGGAGAAATAGGCGGAGCTGCATCGACAGGAAGAGGTGAAGAATGTATCCGCGCCTGCGGAAGTTTTTTGATAGTTGAAAGCATGCGCAACGGACATTCTCCTGAAGAAGCATGTCGCATAGCCTGTGAAAGGGTGTATAAGCTCAATCTATTATCGAAGAAAAAAAGAGATCATATATTTCAGGTCGGATTTGTTGCAGTTAATATAAAAGGAGAATTTGGAGCATATAGTGTCAGAGAGGGTTTTCAGTATGCCGTTTTGAAAAAGGGTAAAAACGAACTGGCCAACAGTAAATTTCTTCTTGATGAAAAATTTGTAATTGAAGACTTATAGCACCAGTACCAATTAAGCTAAGCGAAACAGTTTAGTTAATTGAAATAACAGATGGATAAATATAAAATAATTAAAAACGGACTTGTACTGACGCTTGATAAAAACGGGAGCGCGGGTTTTTTTAATATAATCATCAAGAATGATAAAATTTTTCTGATCGATTATGAAAAGACTTTTAACGAGAAAGAATTCCGTACAAGCTATCCCGATGCAGAGATCATTGATGCTAAGTATAGACTGATAATGCCGGGATTTTTCAATTCCAAATCTGTTTCCACATATACGTTAAATAAAATATTCTTTAAAAAATGTTCTTATCAGAATATTAATTCATGGCAGTCACTCAGACTGGTGGAAAAATTTTTATCCGCTCCGGAAAATTCGGGGCTATTCTCTGATCTGCTGAAAATCACTTACACCAACTCACTTTTGAACGGTGAGATATTCATAAATGAATGCAGCCCTAATCTATACAAAGAATTTACGGAATCTCATTATAAAATATTTACAGATCTTCACCAGTATTTTAACATCACGGTTTATGATCAAAAATCGAATCCTGACATTGATAAAAAAATATCCGCAGGATTTTTCAGTGACGAGAATACAAATAATTATTCTCTCACATCACTTAAAAAAATACTGTCCGGTACAAAAGCAAAACTGGTTATTGAAGCTTCATTTTCCGAAAGCACATATGAATCCATAAAAAATGTATTCGGTAAAAATCTGATCCCGGTTCTTGCTGAAATGGATCTGATTACTTCAAACACTGTGATCTCAAATCCAACACATTTGAATCAATATGAAACCGAAATATTAACAGAAAAAAATGCTTCCGTACTTATTTGCCCTTCTGATTATCTGAATCTTTCTTACAGAAAGACGGATTTATCAGGACTGATACAGTCCGGAGTAAATGTAATTACCGGTACCGGTTACACCGGAAACAGCATTCTCTCGGAGCTGAGAAAACTCCAGGTAATGACAGCCGGGAGCAACATTTCACCAGAAAGCATTTTTAAAACTGCAGTTCAGAATCCTGCAAATGTTTTCGGGATCTCAAATCTTACAGGCACAATAGAAAAAAATAAATTTGCGGATATGATAATGTTTGATCTGAAGGATACGCGCAATACCCTTACTTTGCCCGAAGCTGATCCTGATTTTTTCTGTGATATGATTCTGGAAAAACTTTGTGAGAAAGATATTTGCGATGTAATCATAAAAGGAGAGTATTTAGTTGAAAATGGAAAACAAAATTTTAACTATAAGGCTGAATCACAGAATGACACTTCCGATGTGACAGGAAAGATATATTCCGCAGGAAAATATTATGAATACAGGGAAAAGACTCTCATGAAAAACAGGATCGACAAACTGGGATTATCTGTAATGGATATTAAGAATGAAGAGAAACCATTGGTATATGTCGATATGACACATACGGGTGAGTATGTTGGGGATGGAGAATTTGCAATCATAGGAAAGAAAGAAGAGGAGGTTGATAAGCCAAGGGAGAAATCTTTTGCGGACAGAACAGTCAGAATAAATGTTGAAGAAGTTCAGTCAATTGATAAAGGGTTAAACTTTTTTGAAGATATTGCAGACATGCCTGTAATCCCGTCACCTAAGATAACTGGGAGAAAAGTAACCAAAACCGAATTAACTGAAGAATCTGAGAAAACCGTGGAAAGTGAAATGGAGAATAATTCACATTCAGAACAAATAGGAAAATCTGACAAAATCACTGAAATGGAAAATGAAAGTATCATTGAGGAAGTTAATGAAAACAGATCGGAGACTGTAAAGAGAGAAGACCCTCCTGCTCCGCCGGTAATTAAGAAAACAAAATTGAAATTCGGTTTTAAAGATGGGGAATAGCTTTTACTTCATGCCAATAATTCAAGATTTCATATACAGCATCACGTCATACTTTGAGGAATCAAATAAATTTTTATTAGTAAAAAAACATTTAATGAAACTTGCAACTCTGCTTTATATAAAAAATCAAAAAGGCGAATATCTTTTAATGGAAAGATTAAAGGATCCGAACAAAGGTCTTATGTCACCTCCGGGCGGGAAATTGAAAACAGAAGATCCTGAGACACCTGCTGAGTGCGCTGCCAGAGAGGCTTATGAGGAATGTAAGATCGTTTCCAAACCTGATGACTGGGAGCTGACAGGCATAATTTCCGAGAAAAATTTTCCGGGTATGGGTAATATCATGTTGTTCTTAATGGAATATAAATTATATCTTGATATATTACCCGAAAAATGTAATGAAGGGGAATTCTTTTTTATTCATCCGGAAAATTTTTTGAATTATGATTTACCGGTAACTGACAAATTATTTTTATGGGAAAAAATTCTTAACCGGAACGGAGAAATGATAATGATGAAACTTGATTGCAGTAATTATCCGGATGTAGTTTATTGAGTGTGTAGAGTGTGTAGAGTGTGTAGAGTGTGTAGAGTGTGTAGAGTGTGTAGAGTGTGTAGAGTGTGTAGAGTGTGTAGAGTGTGTAGAGTGTGTAGAGTGTGTAGAGTGTATAGAGTGTGTAGAGTGTGTAGAGTGAAAATATGTATGTTACTCAATACTCAATACTCAATACTCAATACCC
>JAGPCH010000209.1 GCA_018058125.1 Ignavibacteria bacterium
CCCAGAACCTGAGCTATAATGTAGGGCACTAATTCTTTAGTCGTGAATCTGCCTCCGATCCAGAGACCGATTGATACTGCGGGATTTAGATGCGCGCCTGAAATGTGTCCGAGTGAATATGCAATGGTCAATACAGTCAGACCAAAAGCAAATGAAACACCCAGTAACCCAATACCAACATCCGGAAAACCGGCGGCTAGGACTGCGCTTCCGCAACCTCCGAGCACAAGCCACATTGTTCCGATAAACTCTGCTGTAAATTTTTTCATTTTTCTTTTTTTTAAAATTAATAAATAACAGTAGTTGTAAAGATTGGAAACAACTTAACTAAATACTTTGAAAATTTAAAGAATTTATTAATTCTCTGAAAAAAAGAAATTTTTATAAGTAATCTGTCCATATCACTGTTCTTTCCTGAACATTTCCATCATAATCTTTGGATCTTTAAGTCCTTGAAATCCGAATTTTTCATAAAGCCCATGAGCATCGCTTGTAGCAAGAAGCCATCTTCTGACCTGTTCTGTTTCTTCGTAATCAAATATTACTTTCATCATCCACTTTGACAAACCTTTACCTCTGAATTCTTCAAGAATGAAAACATCCGCAAGGTATGCAAAAGTAGCATAGTCTGTTATTACACGTGCAAAACCTACCTGTCTGGTTTTAAAATATAATCCGAAACAAAGTGAATTTTTAACTGTAAGTTTTAAAATTTTTAAAGAACGTCCTTTTGCCCAATATGAATTACTGAGAAAACCGTGTATTACTTTCAGATCAAGTTTAGACTTGTCAGTGCTTATGAGGTAGTTGCCTTTAGGGAAGTTTGTTTTCATTGACAAATATATTGAAAGTAAAATTAATTTAATATTTAACTTTTAATAGTTTATTCAAATATCTATTTTTGATTCCGTGAGTTCATACATCAAAGCATTTTTCATTTCCATTCATTGTATAATTATTGCAATCCTTACTATTCTCGTCTCACCGATAGACAGGAAAGGCAGGATTACTCATTACCTTTCAAAAGTATTCGGCGGGGTTATATTGTTTATAGCAGGAGTGAAAGTGGAGGTTGAAGGTAAGGAAAAATTAAATCCTGATGATAATTACATATTCATTTCAAATCATTTGAGTTATTTTGACATACCGATCTTAATGATTGCAATTCCTAATAATGTCAGATTCATTTATAAGGACACAATGACAAAGATCCCGGTCTTAGGCTGGGGAATGTATCTCGGACAATATATACCGATCAATCGTGAAAATGTAAGAGAAGCTATGAAGTCATTAAAAAAAGCGGCTCAGAAAGTTATCAATGGTATCTCTGTTGTGATTTTTCCTGAAGGAACCAGAAGTATGGACGGAACTTTAGGTGAATTCAAAAGAGGAATATTCGTACTGGCAGATGAAGCAAAAGTACCGCTTGTTCCGACAGCTATTGTAGGTTCGAATGTAATAATGCCAAGAGGAAAATTTCAGATAAAGTCAGGGAATGTCAGAGTAGTATTTTCTGATCCGGTTGCTTATAAAAAAGATAAGGGATTTCTTGAAGAGATCAGATCTGAGATTGATGAATCGTTGAAAAGTTAATTGGTGATTGGCTTTATGATTTTTTTGACTTTTATTGATACTGTTCACAATATTGTGAAATGGATTCCCGACAAAACACTCAGGAATGACATTTCTAAAAAACTTTTAACTTTTAACTTTTAACTTTTAACTTTAAGAGCATGGCTGTATCTCTGAAAGACGTAGACAAGATCGCAACTTTAGCTAAGCTGAAATTTTCCGATACCGAAAAAGAAAAACTTCAGAAAGATCTGAATAAAATACTGGAATATATAGATCAGCTGAATGAACTGGATCTCGAAGGTGTCGAACCGCTGGAAAATATTAATGAGACTGAAAATGTCTTAAGAAAAGATGAAGTGTATAACTGGCTGACAACAGAAGAAGCATTAAAGAATGCTCCGTCAAAAACAGGAAAATTTTTTAAAGTGCCAAAAGTTCTCGATAAATGATAATTGCAGGAATCATACCCGCAAGATACGCATCCACCCGCCTTCCCGGCAAGCCGCTTCTCCTCATTCACGGAAAACCAATGATACAAAGAGTTTATGAACAAGCTAAAAAAACAGGATTGATCAATACTGTGATAGTTGCCACTGATGACATCAGGATATTTGATTGTGTGAAAAGTTTTGGCGGGGAAGTAATGATGACCTCAAAAAAACATCAATCCGGTACTGACCGGCTTAACGAAGTTGCGAAAAAGATCAAATGTGATATTGTAGTCAACATTCAGGGAGATGAACCATATATTGATCCGAAGAATATTGATCTGGCAATTGAACCATTGATAACAAATAAAAAACTTGATGTGTCTACGTTAGCTATTAAAATAAAGGATCCGGTTGATCTGAAAGATGTGAATAAAGTAAAGGTTGTGATAGATAAGAATAATTATGCTTTATATTTTTCAAGAAATTGTATCCCGTTTGATATGGATCAAAAATATGCTGAAGATTTTAAAATCGGAAAAAATATATTTTACAAACATATAGGACTGTATGTTTACAGAAAAAGCTATTTACTGAAATTCGCTAAAATGAAAACCGGTTATCTTGAAAAAATGGAAAAGCTTGAGCAGTTGAGAATTCTTGAGAACGGAGATAAGATAAAAGTGATTCTGACTAAGAAAGATTCTGTGTCGGTTGACTCTCCTGAAGATCTGAAAAAATTAAATAAACAATGATATCGTTAGAGAAAATAACTGATAAACACAGAGACAGTCTTGAGAGATTATTGAATAATGAAAACGTAAGTAAGTGGCTGCTTCATGTTCCTTTTCCATATACTATCAGCGATGCTAATGAGTTCATAGAAAAATGTGGAAATAATATAACTGATCATTTATATGCAATTGAAAAAGACGGTGTACATACCGGAGGAATTGGCATACATATCAAAGGTGAACACAAAGCTGAGATAGGATACTGGATCGGTGAGGAGTATTGGGGTAAAGGGATTGCAACAGAAGCACTGAAAAAAATCATAGCCATTGCTTTAAATGATCTGAAGTTAAAAAGAATTTATGCCGGAACATTTGAAGACAATATTGCTTCCGAAAAATTATTATTGAAATGCGGATTTGAATATGAAGGGACTTTAAGAAAAAGTCTGAAGAAAGATGATGTGTATTATAATGAAAAAATATTTTCAATTATAGCTGATTAGTTGATTAGTTAATTATTTAACTGGTTAATTGGTAAATATATTAATTTAAATGGTCAGATGAGTTTAAAAAATACAATCCGCTGAAGCGGACAACATAAATAACATAATTAACACATTTAACATAATTAACCAACAAGCAATTGCGAAATACAAAATACATATTTCTTACAGGCGGTGTTGTTTCATCTCTGGGTAAAGGTATAGCGGCGGCATCACTGGGTTTGCTGTTGAAATCCAGAGGTCTCAGAGTAACCATACAGAAACTTGATCCATACATAAATATAGATCCCGGCACAATGTCACCTACTCAGCACGGAGAAGTGTTTGTAACTGAAGACGGCGCTGAAACGGATCTTGATCTCGGACATTATGAAAGATTTCTTGACGAAAATATGTCAAGAGCAAATAACATGACGACCGGCCAGATCTATAATGAGGTCATCACAAAGGAAAGACGCGGTGACTATCTCGGAGCTACAGTTCAGGTGATACCGCATATTACTGATGAGATCAAAAGAAGAATAAGACTTCTTGAAAAGGAGAATAAGTATGATGTGATCATTTCTGAGATCGGCGGAACAGTCGGTGATATTGAGTCTCTTCCTTTTCTTGAAGCTATGAGACAGATCATGTTTGATGTTGGATATAATAATTCATTGAGTATTCATCTTACGCTGGTTCCTTATATAAAATCTGCAGGCGAGTTAAAAACCAAACCTACACAGCATTCCGTAAAGACATTGCTTGAGATCGGGATACAACCGGATATTCTAATATGCAGGACAGAACATATGTTATCAAAAGAAATGAAAGCAAAGATCGGATTGTTTTGTAATGTAGAGCAGGGTTCGGTGATGCAGGCTCTTGATGCCAAATCAATTTATGAAGTACCGCTTAATTTAAAAGCTGAGAAATTTGATGAAGTGGTTTTGAAGAAACTGAATATGAAAGCCGGTAAACCTAAATTAACAAATTGGAAAAGGCTTGTAAAGAAAATTG
>JAGPCH010000210.1 GCA_018058125.1 Ignavibacteria bacterium
AAAGGAATTCATCAAAACTCTTAATTTCATCCCTGGAAAAGGTTTTTAATATGTCAATTGCTTTGTTATTCAATAAATTTTTTTATTAACCCGTTAAAGTGAAACAATTCTGACCTGAAAAATTTTCACACAATTTATTCAAAAATAGGCTGAAATACAAGCATTTAAGAAAAAACAAACTTATAGGTAAGCTGATTTCGAACAATTTAAGCGAAAAAGTTTCTTTGGATTCATGATCTCTCATACTTATGTTTGTGTAAGTTTTACAATAAAGCACAAATTAAAGGAAGAACATTATGGACCCCAAAAAATTATTAGCGGTATTAATTATTTTTTTGTTTACCGTAGTTTCAAGTCCGGAAAGACCCGGATTAAAAAGATTTTCAGAAACAGAAGTTTTTAGTTCTGCCGGTTTGGAAACAGCATTTACCGGTTATACATATGAAAAAGTTCTGATCAAAGGTGTTTGGTGGATACGTGTTTTTGATGACAAAGGAGCATTCATAGAGGAATTTCCTGCAGAGTAATAAAATTGTTGCTTTTTATAATCAATTAGATTTTGGAAGTCCGAAAGAACAGAACAATCGGAAAGGAAGTAACATTTTGAAAGAATAAGTCCCAATTCCCCTTATTCGGAGGTGTGTGTGTTTTCCTTTGAATGGGGGAAGTAAGGACATTTTATGCTTTAAACCCCGCTATTTCAACTTATTTTATAATTTTATTTTAATTTCCAACAAAGATAAAAACTCCCATTGTAAAAATTACCAAAAATGAGTATTTTGTTTGTTCCGAATAAATTTGGGCGGTTAGCTCAGTTGGTTAGAGTACTACCTTGACATGGTAGGGGTCATTGGTTCGAATCCATTACCGCCCACTTGGTTCAATTATAAATGTTCAATTATAAATGTTCAATTATAAATGTTCAATTATAAATGTTCAATTGAATCAAAGTTATTCGTAGTAGAAAAATTTTATATACTTAATACTTAATACTTAATACTTAATACTTAATACTTAATACTTAATACCTAGTACTTAATGTCAGACAAGATCAAAATAACATTTCCGGATGGTAATGAAAGAGAATTTGATAAAGGAATTTCATCCTATGAAATTGCTGCGTCCATAAGTAAGAGGCTTGCAGATGAGTTGTTAGTGTCTGAAATAGACGGAAAGCTTGTTGATCTTAATGCTCCTGTCAATGAGGATGGAAAAATTATTTTACATAAATTTGATTCTGATAAAGGTAAGGAAGTTTACTGGCATACAACTTCACATTTGATGGCTCAGGCAATTGAAGAATTGTATCCCGGAGCTAAGTTTGGTGTCGGACCTGCCATAGAAGGCGGATTTTATTACGATATTGATTCGGAGAAAAAATTTACTGAAGATGATCTTAAAGTGATAGAGGCTAAAATTCTTGAAGTGGCTGCGCGTGATCTTAAACCGGTCAGAGTAGAATATAAAAGAGAAGATGCAATTGAGTATTTTAAAAATAAAAGAGTAGATCCGTATAAAGTAGAAATACTGGAAACAATTGCCAAAGATGCTGATGTAGTTACATTGTATGAACAGGGTGAATTTACTGATCTTTGCAGAGGACCGCATTTACCATCGACTGCTAAAGTTAAGTCAGTGAAACTGCTTTCAGTTTCGGGTTCATACTGGAGAGGTGATGAGAACCGTCAGATGCTTCAGCGTATTTACGGAATATCATTCCCGAAACAAAAGGAACTGGACGAATATCTTCTGAATCTTGAAGAAGCAAAGAAGCGTGATCACAGAAAGCTTGGAAAGGAACTGGATCTTTTTTCATTTCATGAAGAAGGACCGGGATTTCCGTTCTGGCATAACAACGGAATGGTGATACTGAATAATCTTAAGAGTTATTTAAGAGAAAAATTAGTTGAATTGAATTATCAGGAGATCAACACTCCTATAATATTAAATCAGAAATTATGGCTTCAGTCGGGACATTATGATAATTACAAGGAAAATATGTATTTCACTGATATTGATGAAAGAGATTTTGCAGTCAAGCCGATGAATTGTCCGGGAAGCACTTTGGTATATAAGACAAGCATGAAATCTTACAGAGATCTTCCTCTGAGATTATATGAATTCGGACTGGTACACAGACATGAATTATCGGGTGTATTATCAGGATTGTTCAGAGTAAGAAGTTTTACTCAGGATGATGCTCACGTTTTCTGCACACCGGATCAGATCGAAGAAGAGATCACAGTTTTAATAAATTTAATTTTTGAAGTCTATAATACTTTTGGTTTTGATGATGTTCAGGTTTATCTTTCCACAAGACCTGAGAAGTTTATCGGAGCAGCGGAAGTATGGGACAGTTCGGAAAAGTCATTATCTTCGGCACTTGATAAAGCGAACATTAAATATAAAGTAAACGAAGGAGACGGCGCGTTTTACGGACCTAAGATCGACTTTGTAGTGAAGGACAGTTTGCGTCGTAACTGGCAGTTGGGAACGATACAGCTTGATTTCTCCATGCCTGCCAGATTCGGATTAGAGTATGTCGGGGATGACGGAAAAATTCACATTCCGGTGATGATACACAGAGCAGTTTTTGGTTCTTTCGAAAGATTTGTCGGAGTTTTAACCGAACATTACGGAGGATATTTTCCGCTTTGGCTGGCACCTTTACAGGTGAGCATAATTCCCATTACAGATTCTCATAAAGATTATGCCGTTGAAATTTCCGGAAAATTGAGAAAAGAAGGATTCAGAGTCAGCATTGATGACAGAAATGAAAAGATAGGATACAAGATAAGGGAGTCTGAGAATAAAAAAATTCCATATATGATTGTCATTGGAGATAAAGAAATGGAAAATAAAGATATTTCCGTGAGACAACATAAAAAAGGTGATATTGGAAAATTTGAATTGAATGAGTTTATAGAAAAGCTTAAATTACAGTCCTCTAAAAGAGAAAATTATAAATAATTAAAAAAATAATTTATTAAACACAAAGTTCACAGAGAAAGAACCAATGAGCAAATCAGGGTTCCCCAGGTAAGAGTAGTAGATGAAGACGGAAATGCACTCGGTGTAATGACAAATACGGAAGCATTGCAAACTGCAAGAGCGAGAGGAATGGATCTTATAGAAATTTCCCCCACTTCAAAACCGCCGGTTTGTAAGATTGCTGATTACGGTAAGTATAATTACGAAAAACAGAAAAAGGAAAAAGCAGCAAAGAAGCATCAGCATGTGATGCATATCAAGGAGATCAGATTTAATCCGAATACTGATACTCATGATATAGATTTTAAGACCAAGCATTTGAGACAGTTTTTGATTGAAGGTCATAAAGTAAAAGCCTTTGTTATGTTTAAGGGAAGAATGATCACTCATCCTGAGATCGGAAGAGCTCTGATGGATGAAATTGTAGAAAAACTGAATGACATAGGTAAGCTGGAAGCACCGCCAAAGATGGAAGGTAAACAATTATATGCATATTTCCTTCCGGATAAAAATAAGGTACAGACATATAAGGATCAGCTTGAAAAAGAAAAAAACGAAAACAAAAAATCAGGTAAACCAACTGAACTAACGGAAAAACCGGAAGAAGTCTCAGAAAATAAAGAAGAAGCAACACCAAATATAATTTCAGAAGAAAATAAAACAGAGGAAAATAAAGATGCCTAAAATGAAATCAAACCGTGCGGCAATGAAGAGATTCAAGGTCACGGGAACAGGTAAAGTAAAAAGAGAAAAAGCTTACAGAAGCCATATTCTTACCAAGAAGTCAAACAAAAGAAAAAGACAGTTAGGTAAGGCGACTCTTGTTTCAAAGCAAGAAGAAAGAACAGTCAAAATAATGATTCAAGCTTAAATTAATTTTTAAATTTTTATTCAGGAAGGAAAAAAATGCCACGTTCAAGAAATAAAGTTGCTTCTCACAAAAGAAGAAAGAGAGTTCTCGAAGAAGCCAAAGGTTATGTAGGCGCCAGAAGTAAACTATATACGGTAGCTAAAAACTCTGTAGAAAAAGGGCTTACTCATGCTTACAGAGACAGAAGATTAAAAAAGAGAGAGTATAAAAGTCTCTGGATCACCAGGATCAATGCTGCGGCAAGAATGAATGATACTACTTATTCGAAGCTGATCAATGCTCTTAACAAAAAGAGTGTTGATATTAATAGAAAAATGCTTGCAGATCTTGCGTACAATAATATAGAAGCATTCAATGAAGTTGTTAAATTTGCTT
>JAGPCH010000211.1 GCA_018058125.1 Ignavibacteria bacterium
TTTGCCGTTTATACTGTCAAAAGCCGTATAGACAAATGCTTCTTCACAATTAAGAGGAGGCTGAATAAGACTGTCATATAACGGAATCAAATCCGTGGATAAATATTTTTCACCGGACTGAGAATAAGAATATTCCGATATACAAATAATAAATATTAAAATTATGGCAAATGAAAATATTTTCATAAGGTGTAAATAAAATCATCTTAACTTTTTGAATTTGATTAATTTAAAGTTAAGATAATTCAAAAAATGTAACTAATTATAAAATTTTAAAAATGACAAATGTATCAATCAAACAAGATGATGCAGGGAAAGATAAAATTATTTACTACCAAGCAGTCCGCCAAGAATATCCATTAATCCGCCTCCTGAACCCTGCTGTCCCTGCTGACCCTGCTGACCTTTATTTGAAAAGAATCCCACTACATCATCCACTATACTGCCGTCACCATTCTGATCAAGGAATGATGCAAATCCCTGAGATCCCTGAAGTTCTGTATCTCTGCTCTTAGTGAGATATCCTAAAATTAAAGGAGCTACCAAAGGAATGATCTTCATTGCTGTTCCTGAATCCAGATTAAATTTGTGAGTAAGGATGTCCGTGATCTGTGAACCGGAATTTCCCAGTAATCCGCCAAGATTCGTATCAAAATTATCTTTTCCTGCTATCTGATCGACATGTCCTTCTACATCATTGAGAACTTCAGGATTGCCATATTTATTTAAAATATGATCGACCCTGTCCTGACCTCCGTTGTCAACGCTTTGTTTCTTTAAACCTCCTAAGATCATCGGTAATATTATCGGAATTGCCTGTTGAATAATTCCCGGATCTATTCCCAGCGATGAACCGATTTTATCTGTGGCACCTCCGCCAAGTTGTTGCATTAACCCACTAATGAGATCTGACATTTTTTACTCCTTTTTATTTAAATTAAATTAAGAAAAATTCTATATAAAATACCTTTATGCTAACCAAATTTAACTGTTTAAATATCAACTGACATAAAGCTATAAAGCGCATCTGAATCCCGAAATAAGCCAGCGTTCATTTGTCCTGAAGAAATTTCTGCAAGTATTCTTTGTAGAATATTTAGAAGTACCGAATGAACCGCCCCTCAGTACTTTCTGATTGTTGAACCACTTATCGTTGTATTCATCAAATCCGCTTTTGAATCCCGGATAAGGCATAAATTCAGATGAAGTCCATTCCCACATATCGCCAATCATTTGATGACAGCCATAATAACTCTTTCCTTCCGGATAGGAGTTAATACTTGCAGTTCCCCAGAGTTTTGATTCAAACAAATTTGCATTTATATCAGTTGGTAAATTATTTCCCCAGGGAAACAATCTGTTGCAATTTTTATCTTCATCAAATGAAGCGGCTTTTTCCCATTCAGCTTCTGTCGGCAACCGTTTTCCCGCCCACTTAGCATAAGCATCAGCTTCGAAATAACTTACATTTGTTACAGGTTCATTTGCAATGTCTTTGATCTTCTTCTCACCTCTGAAATCAATTTTTATCCATTCTCCGTTGTCAGCTTTCTGCCAGTACAGAGGAGCTTTCCAGTTTTCATTGTTTACAGTATCCCAACCTTCAGAAAGCCAGAATTTAAAATTTCCGTAACCATTATCATTTATAAACTCAGTAAAATCTCCGTTTGTAACCGGATATTTGTCAATTTGATAATCATTTAAATATACTTTATGAACAGGCATTTCAATATCATAAGCAAATATATCTTTGAATAAAATCCTATCAAATCCCATTTCAAAAATTCCACCGCTGATCTTGATCATTTCGTTCTTAAATGCGGAAGAGGGTACGGGATATTCTTTAAGTTCAACAGGGTTATATTTATCAGCAAGTAAATGCTGAATATCATAAACCATTAATTCCTGATGCTGATATTCGTGATTAAATCCGAGTATAAAAAGGTCATAAATATTTGCAGGTATTTTACTCATTGAAGATAAATACTTATTCACTTCTTCATTTACCCAGTACCAATACTCAAGTGTTTCTTTTACTGTAGGACGGGAGATCGTACCGCGTCTTGATTTGTTAAAGAGTTTACCAAAGGTCAGATAATAGGAATTAAAATAAAAATCAAAATTTTCTTTGTATGGCTTATATCCGCTATAATGTTTTCTAAGAAGCTGATCATAAAACCATGATAAATGTCCTAAATGCCATCTGGGTGGACTCATAAAAGCTTCGGTCTGAACTACAAAGTCTTCGGTCTCCAATGGTCTGACAATTTCAATAGTCTGCTCTCTGACCTTTAAAAATTGAATAAGAAGTTTTTTGTTGTCTGAATATATTTCATCATTTTTTAACTCATTAGAAGTTTTGATAATATTTATATTGTCCATAATAAAAAAAATAAATTAAGAATATATACAACCGTTTGTTCCGTAAATTATTATGTTCATAAATTCCTAATAAATATTCAAAAATGAAACGAAAAAATTAAAATGTATCCTGTAGTTTTTGAAAACGTCAGTAAAGCTTACGAAAAGAAAAATGTGCTTGATAATGTGAACTTATATTTTGAAGAAAATAAAATTTCAGTTATCATTGGCAGAAGCGGAAGCGGAAAATCAACATTGCTGAAACTAA
Source organism: Ignavibacteria bacterium (assembly GCA_018058125.1). GTDB lineage: Bacteria > Bacteroidota > Ignavibacteria > Tepidaquicellales > Tepidaquicellaceae > JAGPCH01. The sequence continues at coordinate 2,630 of JAGPCH010000211.1, forward strand.
TTAACGGATTGCTCAGACCGGATACAGGATTCGTAAAAGTGTTTAATGAAAAGATAAAATATTCCGGAGTTAATGAATTAAGAAAGCAGATTGGATATTCTGTCCAGGGAACATCTCTGTTTCCTCACATGAATGTCTTTGAAAACATTACATTACTCGGAAGATTAACAAAAATGAGTCATGAAAAGATAAGTGAGAGATTAAACATATTACTGAAATTTGTTGATCTGCCTGAAGATTTTCTTAAAAAGTATCCGGGAGAATTATCAGGAGGTGAGCAGCAGAGAGTTGGGATCTGCAGAGCCATGATGATGAATCCTAAAATATTTCTGCTTGATGAAGCATTTGGAGCGCTTGACCCGACTACTAAAAGCGAGATACATTCCGAACTGATTAAAATTCAGCTTAAAGAACCCCGGACCATTATACTCGTAACTCACGATCTTCAGGAAGCTTTTAAACTTGCCGATAAAATAATAATTATTGAAAAAGGCATCATAATACAATCAGGTACTAAAGATGATGTACTCAACTCTTCAGATGAATTTGTAAAATATTTTATCAGAACACAAACGGAGTTTCTGAAATGAATCAAAGGGTAAAAATATTATCTCTCTTGTTAATATTTTCTTTTTCGGATTTGCATTCACAAAATATCCGGGTCGGAGCAAAGCATTTCAATGAAGGCTATATTCTCAGTGAGATCTTAGCACAGCTCATGGAAAGCGAAGGATACATCGTTGACAGAAAGTTTAATCTGGGAGGAACGCTTGTCTGCTATGAAGCTCTCAGGAATAATGAGATCGATCTTTATCCCGAATATACAGGCACAATTACTGAAGCTATTCTTAAAGATAAATCCGGACTTACTTATAGTGAGTTAAAGGAAAAACTTATAGAACAAAAGCTGGATATTTCAGGTGAATACGGATTCAACAATACATATGCTTTTGCAGTAAGTAAAAGTCTTTCGGAAAAATATAACCTGAAGAAAATATCCGATCTTAAAAATTATCCGGATGTTAAATTTGGACTCAGTTATGAATTTCTCAACAGGGAAGACGGATGGAAAAATTTATTTAAAGTCTATGAACTGCCTCAGAATCCCGTCGGACTTGAGCATGGACTTGCTTACAATGCATTGGAAGAAGGACAGATAGATCTTACGGATGTTTATTCTACGGACGGAGAGATACCGAAATATAACCTTACAATCTTAGAGGATGATAAGAATTTCTTTCCCGAATATTCTGCCTTAACATTTTATGATCTGAATTTAAATGACAGCATCAAAGAAATTTCAAACAGATTAAAGGATAAGATCTCAGAATCTGAAATGCAGGAGATGAATGAACAGGTTCTTTATGAAAATAAAAGTTTTTCTGAAGTTGCAGAAACGTTTCTTTTAAAAAAAGGTCTTGTCAGTAAAAGTGGAAATGTGAGAGCGGAAGAAAGCATGTTTGATCTGATATTACCAAAGCTATTACAACATCTTAAAATTACTTTCATAGCTTTGATGCTTTCTGTTTTAGTTGCAGTACCACTTGGAATAATTATTTATCATTATTCTTACTTATCAAAACCTGTTTTAAACATTGCAGGAT
>JAGPCH010000212.1 GCA_018058125.1 Ignavibacteria bacterium
AATACAAACAGTAAAATAGCAGATATTCTTATACATTCTGATTTAATTTTTGATTTTATCTCCCCAAATTTCCTCCGATATGAAATCTCAAAAAATTATACTAAACTTGTTAAAATCTCTAAACTTACTTTAAATCAAATAAAAGAATCCGAATATCAAATTTGTAAAAATATTACTTTTATATCTGAAGAGAGCATAGATCAAATTTGTTGGATCGATGCTGAAAAAATTGTAAAGGATGTTGATCCCAAAGATGTAACTTATGTTGCTTATTCAGAACATTTTAAATGTAAACTATGGTCCGGTGATAAAAAACTTTTAACCGGCATTAGAAAAAAGGGTTTCATTAATGTGATTTCAACGGATGAAATGCAGGCTTTCAGGGATAGCTTGAAATGAAAAAAATGAAAGTGATAAAATCAACTTTAAGTTACTCAATAAATTATATGTATTTAAAACAATAAATATTTTACGATAAATGAAAAAGAAAAAAGAAGAAACATTATTTGATGAAAACGTATCATTTGAAAAGTCATTCAAACGGCTTGAAGAAATTCTCAGCAAACTTGAGAATGATACTGATGATTTTTCCATAGAGGAAATGATCAAAAATTATCATGAAGGGCTGAAACTCCTTAAGATCTGCAGGTCAAAGCTCAGTGAAGCCGAACTGAAGATTGAAAAAATTAGCACTGAACAAGAAAATTAAAACACTTATATTTAAAACCTAAGTATAATCATAATTTTAATAAATACATTAAAACCTTTTAATGAGCGAATACGATATCAGTAATTCCAGATTCCTTAAGAGCATTAATTACCCCATTGACCTGAAAAAATTAAATCTCATGGATCTCCGGCAGCTTGCCGATGAAGTAAGAGAATATTTAATTGATACAATATCAAAGATTGGCGGTCACCTTGGTGCTTCACTTGGAGTTTGTGAACTTACACTTGCGCTGCATTATGTTTTTAATACTCCGGATGACAAGATAGTATGGGATGTAGGGCATCAGGGATACATCCATAAAATTTTAACAGGAAGAAAAGAAGAGCTGAAAAAGATCAGACAGAAAGACGGCATTAGCGGTTTCCTGAAAAGAAGCGAAAGTGAATATGATGTCTTCGGCGCGGGACATGCGACCACTTCTATTTCTGCAGCGCTTGGCATAGCGACAGCCCGTGATTTTTTAAAGAAGAATAATAAAGTGATTGCCGTAATAGGCGACGGATCGATGACAGGCGGAATGGCTTATGAGGCGATGAATAACATTGGCTTACTTAAGAAGGATATAATAGTTGTACTGAATGATAATAAAATGTCAATTGCCCCGAATGTATGGTCTATTCAGAATTATTTCAATGAGTTCATGACCAATGATACATATAATAAATTCAGAAGCAAGGTTTGGGAAATGACAGATGTGCTTGATAAAAAGACCAGTGACAGGTTAAGGAGAGTTGCAGCAAAGGTCGAAGGCGGATTAAAAGGAGTTATAACACCGGGTATGCTGTTTGAAGCGCTGGGATTCAGATATTTCGGACCTGTTAACGGGCACAATGTAGTGAATCTTGTGAAAATGTTTGAAGAGATAAGTAAAATGTCAGGTCCAATTCTAGTTCATACGATCACTGAAAAAGGCAAAGGACCTTCATATGCACCGATGCACCCGCAGAAAATACATGCGCTTAATCCTTTTGATAAAGCAACTGGGATCGAACATAAGAAAGCAACCGTGCCTGCATATACTAAAATATTCGGAGATGCTCTTACAGAACTTGCAAAAAAAGATGAAAAGATAATCGCCGTAAATGCAGCGATGCCTGACGGAACAGGTCTTAATGTTATTCAGAAAGAAATCCCTGAAAGGTATTTTGACGTTGGTATAGCAGAGCAGCATGCTGTTACATTCTGCGCAGGACTTGCAACCGAAGGATTCACACCTGTAGCAGCTATTTATTCAACTTTCCTTCAGAGAGCGTTTGATCAGATAATACATGATGTTGCAATTCAGAAACTGCCTGTTGTATTTGTACTTGACAGGGCAGGACTTGTAGGCGCAGACGGACCGACACATCACGGTGTATATGATCTGACATATCTGAGATTAATTCCGGGTATGGTAATAATGGCTCCGAAGGATGAAAATGAATTAAGGAATATGCTTTACACAGCTACACTTTATAAGCGTGGACCAATTGCAATGAGATATCCGAGAGGAAACGCACTTGGTGTTGAAATTGGCGAATATGAAAAAATGGAAATAGGTAAAGGTGAAATTGTAAAAGAAGGAAAGGATGTTGCAATACTCGCAATCGGTAACATGGTAAATAATTCAGTGCTTGCAGCAGAATTGCTTGAAAATAAAGGTATCAATGCTGAGGTAGTGAATGTAAGATATGTAAAACCTCTTGACAGGGAATTGTTGTTTGATGTCTTTTCAAGATTCAATAAAATCATTACAATAGAAGATAACTCTATAGTCGGCGGATTCGGAAGCGCAATATCTGAATTTGCATCAGAAAGCAATTTAAAAAGCGACATACTTATTCACGGAATACCTGACAGATTCATTGAACACGGAAAGCCGGAAGAGCTTCATGAAGAATTGAAAATAGATCCGAAAGGTATTGCTGAAGTCGTTGAGGAATTCTTAGCGAAAGGAAAAGTACATGAGAAAAATAAAATATAAGACCGGTTTGTTAATTATTGCAACGCTGCTTTTAATTTACAGCGGCTGCAGTGATAATTCCGTACAGACAACGACAGAAACACTTTTGTATGAATATCCGGGTGTAATGGAAAATGTCGGAGGTGATTGCTCTGCTGTCCAGATCAGAACAAGAAGTCTCGGAACGATGGATCTTTCGGGAGCGGATAAGATAAGATTTAATTTTGAGGGAATGTCAGATGCTGATCTTTCAAGCATTAGTTTTTATTATCTTGAAAATGATGAGCAGATATTTCTGGTAAATCTTCCTGACAGAGATCAGATCAATAGTACCAGATCAATTGAAGTTAATACTCCCGGAATAAATACAGAGATCTATTCAAGGGTCACATTGAAATCTTCCGTATGTACAGGTCAGATATTTTTCCTTACATTAAGCAACTTAAAAATTTTTAAAGTAAATAATTAGTGGATCTCAGCAATTTAATTTTAAATAATAATGCCGGAACTGACAATACATTAGTAAAGGCTGATGTCATTGATATTGATATTGTAAACAAAAGTGACAAGAAAGTTTACATTGAGACTTACGGCTGTCAGATGAATTATTCAGATACCGAGATAGTATTAAGCGTCATGAATGATTTCGGCTATAATGAAACCACAGACATTAACGACACAGATGTGATACTGCTGAATACATGCAGCATCCGTGAAAATGCCGAGCATAAAGTTTATAAAAGACTTGATGATCTGAAGAAATATAAAGTAAGAAATCCCAACCTTGTAATCGGAATACTTGGCTGTATGGCAGAAAGACTGAGAGATGATCTTTTGAATAAAAGAAAGATAGTGGATGTGATAGCCGGTCCTGATGAATACAGAAAAGTACCGCACCTTATTGATAACACAATTGAAACCGGAGAAAAGGGTATCGCCGTAAAGCTTTCAAGAGTCGAGACCTATGATGATATTACACCTCTCAGAAGGGAAGGAGTAACTGCCTGGATCTCTATCATGAGGGGATGTGATAAGTTCTGTACATTCTGCGTCGTGCCGTTTACAAGAGGCAGAGAGCGAAGCAGGAGTCTTAATAATATTGTCAGTGAAGCAAGAAGACTGAATGAAGACGGAGTAAAAGATATCTGGCTGCTTGGTCAGAATGTAAATTCATATAAGTATGAGGAAAATGATTTTTCAGATCTGCTGAGAGAAGTAGCGATCGCTGTTCCTGAAATGAGGATCAGATATACCACCTCACATCCTTATGATCTTTCGATGAAACTGCTTGAGACAATGGCAAAGTATGATAACATATGTAATTATATTCACTTGCCCGTTCAGTCGGGTTCGGACAGGGTATTGAAAACAATGAACAGGCTATATACTGTAGAGCAGTATTTGAATGTAATGAGAAAGTCACGTGAGCTTATGCCTGATGTAGGATTATCAACTGATATCATTTCCTGTTTTCCGGGTGAGACTGAGGATGATCATAAGATGACACTTGATGTGATAAGGGAAGTAAGATATGACGGAGCATATACTTTTGTA
>JAGPCH010000213.1 GCA_018058125.1 Ignavibacteria bacterium
CTTGATTTCAAAAGTCATAAGAGATATGGAATAGAGAGAATTTTACAATACGGATATACAGATCATATCAGGTGGATGCTTGGAAAATTTGATACGGATGAAATTATTGAGACAGTTAAAAAATCATTGACAGAAAAACCGCAAACTACTGGTCAATTCATTTTGGAATAAATAAAGATAAAATTTTATGTTTCACGAAGCCACAATCAGTAATGAGCAACTCGATGTGTTAAAAAAATTATCAATAACGAAAAATTTAAAAGCAATTTTATATTAATATGAGCAACATAAAATCATTTCTCAACAATTTCAACCATTCCGTCGATGAGATCGGCGCTAAAGAAAGAGCTTCTTCTTTGGCATCAAGAAGCATAAAGACCGAAAGTAAAATGTGGGCTTTGAAGACTGCTATTTCTATGATCGATCTGACGACTCTCGAAGGAAAAGACTCGGAAGGGAAAGTTCATGCAATGTGTCAGAAAGGCATTCATCCGAAACCTGGTGATGATACTATCCCGCACGTAGCGGCAATATGTGTTTATCCGAATATGATAAAGTTTGCAAAAAATGCTCTCGGAAATTCGGGTGTGCATATTGCATCAGTAGCAACAGCTTTTCCGTCGGGACAATATCCGCTGAAATTAAAACTCGAAGATGTGAAGAAGTGCGTTGCCGACGGGGCTGATGAGATTGATATGGTGATCTCGCGCGGTGAGTTTCTGTCGGGTGATTATGAATTTGTTTATAATGAAATAAAACAGATCAAGGAGACGTGTGTGAGCTCGGCTTTACAATATTCGGAAAAGCATAAGACCGAACGTGAAGTTCATCTCAAGGTCATTCTTGAAACAGGCGAACTCGAGACATACGACAATGTCCGTAAAGCAAGCTTTATTGGAATGATGGCCGGCGGAGATTTTATAAAGACCTCGACGGGGAAAGTTCAGCCGGCTGCAACACTGCCGGTGACACTTGTAATGCTTGAAGCGATCAGGGATTATTATAATGAAACCGGAATAAAGATCGGTATGAAACCGGCGGGTGGTATCAAGACCGCTAAAGATGCGATAGCTTATCTTGTGCTTGTGAAGGAAACGCTTGGTGAAGACTGGCTTACGCCGGAACTATTCCGACTCGGAGCGAGCTCGGTGCTCAATGATATTCTTATGCAGATAGATAAGCAGAGGACGGGGTATTATCAGGGAGCGGATTATTATTCTTTAGATTAGAAAGTATTAAGTATTAAGTATTAAGTATTAAGTATTAAGTATTAAGTATTAAGTATTAAGTATTAAGTATTAAGTATTAAGTATTAAGTAATAGAAAAACTATTTTAAAATCAAAATAAAAATTAACTTTTAAATGAATAAATTATTTACAGTTTTAATTTTAGCTTTGGGTTTTTCACAGGTTTATTCTCAGACAGTCACAAAGGAAATTGTGACTGATAAATATAAGATAATACTAACATGGAGTGATTCTGTGTTTTACTCGGGCGGGATGGAGATACAAAACATCTCTGACGGCAGCGTGGTTTACAGCGCGGATAATTTTCATTCGGGCTATAATTCCGATAAGACTCACGATCTGAATAATGACGGGAATCATGAATTTGTTTTGGAACTCGAAACCGGTGAAACGAAAAGCGATTACAATATGCTTCTTATCTTTGATTTTGAAAAAAACCATGAACCGCTTGGTGAAATTCATAATGCCATGATCATAGCCAATGTAGATAAAGAAGCAAATATTTTATCAAATGTGCGTGTCGGGGATCCGGCATTGGAAGCAAAATATGTTTATCCGTTAGTTTATAATGACGGTAAAGTAGCGCTGAACAAAGATACCCAGAACAGTAAGATACTTAAAGAACTTGTACCTTTCGCAGAAGATTATACAGATCTCATTAATGAGTTTGCAAAATCAAATGATGTCTGCTCCGAAGGAAGCAAAGTTATTAATTATTATCAGGCATATATTATCCAGCAGAAAATAACCGGTAATGAAGATGAAGGATGGAAATTTTTTGATGCTAATTATAAGTGTGATAATAAAAACAGCGTTAAGGATGCGCTGAAAAAATCCATTGAAGAAAGTTATACCAATATTGATAATCCGGATAATTTTAAATTTAAAACTAACTAAGGTGTCTGGTAATTGGTATTAGGTATTAGGTATTAGGTATTAGGTAATAGGTATTAGGTAATAGGTAATAGGTATTAGTAAAAATTAATTTAAGAAATTAAAAAGCCCGGAAATATGAACCGGGCTTTTTTATTAAGGATATATTCAGAGATATATAAAGTCGGAATTACTTTAAAAAAATATATATATAGTTAAATTAATTAGCTGCCATACCGGTAGTTCCAGCAGGAACTCCTGAAGTTGTTCCAACCAGTTCAAGATTGCCGAGGGCCTGGCGTTTGTATGCGCTGATTGTGTTTGATGCTGAATTCAGAACATAGACATATCTGTTATTATCCGAAACTATAATTTCAGTCGGACCTTTTTCCGCAGGGATAGCTTCCTGAATTACAAAAATTGCACCAAAAGGAGCAACATAATAAGATGAAATATTTCCGCTTGCAGTATTTGTCACGAAAGCAAATCTTCCGTGATTTGTACTTGCAACCCAGCAGGCAGCTGCCTGATTATTTCCGACTGATCCGAGTATCGGAGTAGGATTTCCATTATTGATTCCTGCATAAGAAGTGGCAGAGCTTTGACCTGCAGCACCGCCCGCTGCATTTGAAACGATCATGTATTTATCTCTTGCAAAGTCAAATCCAAAAGGTGTCTGACCTGTAGAAGAAATTGTAGATCCGTTACCTACTGTTCCATTATTGTTAACCGGAAATGTAGTAATCGAATTGGTACCCTTTTCCGTGACATAAAGATATCTGCCGTTTGGTGAAAATGATATCTGAGCAGCACCTGCACCATTGGAACTCAGCGGTTTTATTGAACCCGGTATTGCCTGAAATGAACCATTATCATTTATCCTGAATCCGGAGATATTGTCGCTTCCGGCATTTAAAACATATAGAATACGTCCGTCGACTGTAAGACTAACAGGTCTTTCCCCGCCGGTTTGTATAGTATGCTTCAGAGCGACTGTACCTACATTGGCAATTTTGAAAGAAGATATGGAATTGCTTCCTGCATTTACTGCAAAGAGCCATTTATCTTTTACAATAGTGATTGCTCCCTGATTTCCGAGTCCGCCGCCTGTACCGGCGCCGCCTGAAGAAACTGTTGCCTGAAGATTAAGCGTACCGTCATTATTCTGCTTGTAAACAAGTATGCTGTTTTGTGATGTAGCATTACTTTCAAGATAAATAAATCCGTTACGAGAATTATCAAGTTCGTTCAGAAGATCTGCATCATCAGGATTTTGTCCATTTTCCGAAATGTCCGGAATCTGACTATCAGTATCTGATGAGGTAATGATGCTGGATTGTTCGTCGGAGCATGATGAAAATACGAATGCGATCATAAGGATCAGCATTGACAGGATAAGATTTTTGTTTTTCATTTTGATATTTTTTTAGGTTAATAAATATACATCTGCTTTGATTCATTACTAACTTAAAATTTTTAAAATGAACTCACAAAAGAAAAATATTAAAAAACTTGATGGCTTTGGTACCATTTTTTAAATGATTGATTTTTAAAAATTACTAAAATTTGAATAAAATTGAATTTTTATAATGATTCAATAAGGAAATTTTTTTAAAACCTGTTTTGAAAAGATTGTAATTAATTACAAAGCTTTGAACAAATTAATTATTATCTGTAAAGCCGGGACCGAATTAAGAAATACAAATCAATTTTTAAATTACATTAATTTGATTAGTTTACTCATAAAAAATCATGGCAGAGATACAGGAATTCAAAGGTAACAAAGTGCTGAATCTTAATCCCGAAGCAAAGTTCACTTTTTCATTCGGATTATCGAAGGCAAAGCTGATACTGGAAAATATAGATGTTATAAAGAAGTTCGTAGAAACTGAAGGGAAAGATCTCGGAGATCTCGGCGGAAAGAAAGCTGAAGAAGAAGGTGAAGGGTCACAGGAAGCATTTTAATTTATTCCGGCCGGCATTTTTTACATTTTGTAAAAATTAACACAGTCCGATATTTTGCCGATATCGAAATCCGCAGCAAAACTTCCTTCATATTTATTGCAATAGATTATTTATAATTGATATTGCAGACAGATACTA
>JAGPCH010000214.1 GCA_018058125.1 Ignavibacteria bacterium
CTACTGTACAAGTTTTCAAAATATCATTTTTTTTTTTTCAAACATTATTAGATTAATTACTGAATATTGTCAGGTTTTATCCGGGAAGTTTTTGATAAATATATTTTGCTGATTAAGAGTTAAAAGATAAAGTATAAATATACCATTTAACTCAATTGAATAACATTTTAATATTAATTAATTTGAAGAAATCAAATAAAGGAGATTTCTAAATGGCAATAATGATTACAACTGAATGCATAAACTGCGGTGCTTGCGAACCTGAATGTCCTAACACAGCTATTTATGAAGGTGGTGCAAACTGGACTCTGTCCGGAAAATCTTACGGAGATGGGGATAGTGCGCCATCAGGAGCTACGGAATTTTATTCGAGCGAATTTTTCTATATTGTACCTGATAAATGTACGGAATGCGTTGGGTTTCATGATGAACCACAATGTGCTTCCGTCTGCCCGGTAGATTGTTGTATCCCGGATCCTGCGCACGTTGAAGATAAAGACACATTATTAAAAAGAAAAGAAGAATTGGATCTGGAAGGCAGATAAACAAACTTTTTGTTATATATTTTAAGCCGGTTGAATTTAAATATTCAATCGGCTTTTTTTTCAGATTCTTTTCCGGAATCAATATCCGGATCTTGTTTCTCCGGTAGACAGGTCGGGTCAATATCTTCAGCATTATCAGATTGTTCAGATTGCTTAAATATTTCAGATTGTTCGGATAGTTCGGATTCTTCCGAAAGATCTGGAATTACTGTCTGAACAGGAATTTCAAACCGGTCAATGTGTTTTATGATCTCCGGCTCATGTCCGGTTTCAGAAATTGTTTGATTTTCTGATGTATGTTCGAATGAATTAGTTTTATTTTCCGGTGTCTGATCACTAAAACCGGTAGCAGGAATATATGAGCCGGAATCTGTTACAGCTACAGGAACTTCATCTTCTTTGAATATTTTCTTATATCCGATCAATATTAAGAGAAAACCAACTGAGACTGCAATATCGGCAATGTTAAAAATTGGCCAAGAATAAATTGTTTTACCGAATATTGTAAAATTGGGAAAATCAAAATGCAGGAAATCGACAACTCTTCCGTAAAACAGGGGAGCATAATCATATATCTTACCATAAAATACTCTGTCAATCAGGTTACCGCAAGCGCCTCCAAGTATAAACGCCAGTGATATTCTGAGAAGAAAAGACTCTTTACGGTTTTTATATAAGAAAAAGAAAAGCAATAATGTCGCAAAAATAGTAAACAGTGAAAGGAAAAGTTTACCCCCGATTTGTAATCCAAAAGCCATTCCGGGATTTTCGATAAAGGTAATCTTAAATGTATTACCAAAAACCGGTATGGAGGATTGGTAAGGCATTCCCTCAAAGTTTATACCCAAAGCAGGTATTGAAATTCCCTTTACATATAATTTCGTGATCTGATCAGATATGACAATAAATAATGTTACGAATAAAACTTTCAATAGACTTTAACCTCTTAAATTTTTGCATTCAATACAATGCTGAGTAATTGGAACAAGCTCAAGTCTTTCTTTAGCAACGAGCGGACATGTTCTGCATAGATTCTTCGGTTCATCTCTGCAATCAACACAAATTCCATATGTTCCCTGATCTATTCTGGTAAGCGCGTCCTGAAGATAGCCCAGATATTTTTCATCTCTCTGTACAAATAAATAATTTTTTTCTCTTTCCATTTCATCCGTGCCTTGCTCCGCCATATGTGAAGAATATGTAAGATTATCTCCTTTGTATTCACCCGAATCTTTATCCACAAGCGCATCCATATTCGCTTTTGCGCTTTCAAATATAGCTTTTCTTTCCTTTAAAATAATATCTCTGAAATGTTTTAATTCAGATTTGGTATAACGTGACTTCTTATTTGGCTTATATTTTCTGATCTTTTTTTCCGATGAATCAATATTTGTTGTATTTTGAGGACTCTTGGATTTAATTACAGTTACCTTCTTTTTAACAGGTTTGGAATCGACTTTTTTAACCGTGACTTTTTTTGTTACAGCTTTTTTTGATGCAGGTGCATTACTTGATTTTTTTATCGTTTCTTTACTCTTGAGAGCTGAAACTTTCTTTTCAGGAGAATTAGCAGTCTTAGTACTAACAGACTTTTTTGTTTCAGATTTCAGTTTTACAACTTTTTTCTTTAATAAAGGTTTCATTGCTGCTGATTTTGTCTTTGTTTTAGCCAATTTAATTGCTCCTTATTTAATAATTATTTTTTAATTATATTTTTTCTAAAAATACTTCAAAATTCTCTCCGTTGATATCGGATTTTAAGAATTCAAAGTTATGTCCGTTCTCTCCGGACAGTGATTCACTTAATGTTTCTGATTTTATGTAATCTATGTTTTTATTTATAACGGAATCTATCATATCGGATGTTTTGTAATATATTTTAACTTTATCACTTAGATCAAAATTATTATTTCTCCTGAAATTCTGTATTCTGTTAACAAATTCCCTTACAATGCCTTCTTCCATAAGATCGGTATCTATTTTGGTATCTAGAGCAATGGTAATATCGTCATAAGATTCTACAATCCAGCCTTCTATGTTATTAGTATATATCTCAATATCATCAATAGCAAAATCAAAACCTTCCGCATTGAGTTTACCTGTTTTTTCAATCTCTGATATCTGAGCTGAAGTCAGTTCGTTAATAATCTTCTGAACCTGCTTTACGTCTTTGCCAAATTTCGGACCTATCGATTTAAAATTAGGTTTGGATTTTTTAACTATAACATCAGAATCGCCTTCTATTATATTCAATTCTTTTACATTTACCTCTTCAAGAATGATATCTTTTACATTCAGTAATTTTTTTCTGATATCCTCATTGAGTACAGGAATGAGTATCTGTCTTAATGGCTGTCTGACTTTCAGATTATTTTTAACCCGAACAGATCTGACTAAATAGACAATATCCTGAGCAAGCTTCATTTCTTCTTCAAGTCCTGAATCTATAGCCGCTTCATTGACATCAGTAAATTCGGATAAGTGTATTGAGTTGTCCGATTCCAAAAGCGACATATAAAGTCTGTCAGTAAGAAAAGGTGAGAACGGAGCTATCATCTGAAGCAGTTCAATCAATATTTCAAAAAGAGTCTGATATCCTGCAACTTTATCTTCTTCATTCGCCGGATTCCTGAAACGCTTTCTGTTTCTTCTTATATACCAGTTTGACAGTTCATCTAAAGTAAAATCATAAATAATTCTGGAAGCTTTTGTGATGTCATAATCATTCATCAGTTCAAAATACTTTTTCTTAACCGAGTTGAATTTAGACAGGATCCATTTGTCAATGACGGGCCTGTCATTCAGATCCATTATGGAATCTCTTGAAAACTCGAATTTAGTCAGAGTAGAATAGATATCATAAAATCTTGATGTATTAATCAGAGTATCAAAAAATTTATTCTGAACTTCCATTAGATCTTCTTCGCTGAAAAGTTTTGAATTTCCAATAGGAGAAGATGAGATCATATACCATCTTAACACGTCAGCTCCGTATCTTTCCATCATTTCCATCGGGTTCACAACATTACCTAGAGATTTACTCATCTTCTTGCCATTCTTATCCAGTATGTGACCATTTACTATTACATTTTTATAAGGAGTTTTATCAAATAAAAAGGTTCCGATAGCAAGCATGGTGTAAAACCATCCGCGTGTCTGATCGACTGCTTCTGCGATAAAATCGGCAGGGTAATTCTTTTCAAAAAGTTCTTTATTCTCAAAAGGATAATGTATCTGTGCAAACGGCATTGAGCCGCTGTCAAACCAGCAGTCAATTACTTCCGTAACTCTTTTCATTTCCCTGCCATCTTTAGATCTTACAACTACATTATCAATAAACGGTTTATGAAGATCAAGTTTATTTTTATCATTGTATATCTGATCAAAATTATCAGAGCGGTTTTTTAAATCTTCAATACTACCAAAACATTCATAATGTTCTTTTCCATTTTCATCAGTATAATACCAAATTGGCAGGGGAGTTCCCCAGAATCTGTTTCGCGATAAAGCCCAGTCTTTATTTTCTTCAAGCCATTTACCGAATCTGCCGGTTCCGAAAGTTTCAGGATGCCAGCCAATTGTATCATTGATCTCAATCATCCTGTCCTTATAATCTGTAGTTCTGATAAACCAGGAGTCAGTAGCATAATACATCAGCGTAACATGATGCCTCCAG
>JAGPCH010000215.1 GCA_018058125.1 Ignavibacteria bacterium
TATAAAGAATAACTTGTAATTAACGCTATATATTTTTAAGTTTTACAAAAATTTTTATGTCAGGAAAATACAGCAGACGTGATTTTATATATACAGGATCACTGTTATTAATAGCAGCCGGATTATCCCCTGCAATTTATTCATGCACAAAGAAGAAACATCTTGAGCTGGATGAATTTATCAGACTTAGTTCTGTATTGACGGGATTTAACGAATCAGAACTCGATAATAAAATGGCGGTCATATATGCAATTAGTTTACAGGATTTCCCTCCATCAGAAGCAACTCTTCCCCAGTTATATAAAGATCTGAAGATTAGTCCGGAACCGGGAAAGATCCCTGATCAGGAGTTTATTGAAAAGACATTATTCTCAAATCAGGATAATAAAATGCTTTCAGATACAATAATAAAATACTGGATGTCAGGTGTGTATATGACAAAAAATGGTTTGAAAGTTTCAGATTATCAGGAAATGTATGCTTATAAATCAACGGGATATCTAATTCCAAATGCTCAATGCAGAGGGGATTTTGGATTCTGGGCGGAGAAACCTGTTGTTGGTTGATTGATAATATGGTTGATTGGTTGATTGTGTTTTTGAAACTTAACTAACTTAACTAACTTAACTAACTTAACTAACTTAACTAACAAGCCTCAAAATTAAATAAAAAAATAACATTGATCCAATGAGTACAGAATACAACGCGGACATAGTAATAATAGGTGGTGGAATAGCAGGTGCTTTGATGGCGTATGAACTTGCTAAAACAAATGCTGATGTATTAATTGTCGAAGCCGGAGACAGGATAGACAGAGATAAGGCTATAGAAAAATATATGAACACTCCAGATAGAAATAATGATACCCCTTATTCACCTGTTTCAGAGTCCGCTCCATATCCGCAAATGATGACACCCGATGATTATTATATTCAGACAGGACCTGATAAATTTCAGAGTACATATATTAAAGCGCTTGGAGGTACGACCTGGCACTGGCTGGGAACGTCTCTGAGATTTGTCCCGAATGATTTTAAAATGAAGACAACATACGGTGTGGGAATCGACTGGCCTCTAAAATATGAAGACCTTGAGCCCTGGTATTATGCAGCTGAAAAGGAACTGCCCGTTTCCGGTGATGATACAGCCGAACTCGGAGTTACTAGAAAAGAACCTTATCCTTCAGCTAAGATCCCAATGACTTATCTCGATAAAGTTGCTCGTAAAGCATTTGAAGCGATCAGCCTTCCTGATGCTCCCGATATCAAATTAATTGTAGCAAGCACGCCTCAGGGAAGATTATCCGCGCCTGATTCAGAAGCGGGAAGACTTGCCTGCTGCGGAAGCAATAACTGCATTCCAATGTGTCCGGTAGGTGCAAAGTATGATGCAACTTTTACAATTGCAAAAGCTGAAAAGCTGGGAGCCAGGGTTTTAACAAACCATACTGCCACATTTATACAAACAGATGAAGACGGAAATGTATCCGCCATAAAATTAAAGACTCCTGAAGGCGGGAAGACGGTTACTGGAAAAATTTTTATTTTAGCAGCTCATGCAATAGAAACTCCAAAACTTATGCTGATGTCAGTAAGTGAACAGTTTCCGAAAGGCATAGGAAACTCAAGTGATCAGGTTGGAAGAAATCTGATGGATCATAACTGTGTGCTAAGCTATGGTCTGACTAAAGAACCTGTCTATCCTTATCAGGCTCCACTATCCACATCAGGCGTAGAAATAGTTAAAGACGGTCCATTCAGAAGAAACAGAGGTGCTTTCAGGATCGAGATTGGAAATGACGGCTGGAGCTGGCCGGTTGGATATCCGGACGTGCTGGCATCCTGGATGATGAAACGCAGCGGAGGAAGAACTGTTTATATGAATTCAGATTTGAAAAGTAAAAAAGATAATACTGAGATCAGAAAACAATTATATGGGACTGAATTAAGAGAAAGTATTAAGCAAAATGTCCTGCACGAGATAAGATTTGCTTTTCTTTGTGAACAACTTCCGGATCCCAATAATCGTATTGTTCCCGCTTTTGATTCTCTTGATTCTTTCGGATTGCCAAGACCTAAGATTAGTTATAAGTTAGATAATTATGTTAAAGAAGGGATAAAAGTCGCTGTGGAAACTCAGCAAAAGATGCTTGATGCTTTAGGCTGTACCGAACAGCATCATTCCTCTCCATGGGGAGCCGGTCATATTGTCGGCACTACAAGAATGGGGAATGATCCAAAGTCTTCTGTCGTGGATAAGAATCTTATCTGTCATGATCATAAGAATTTGTTTATTCTCGGAAGTTCAGTGTTTCCTACAGTTGCAGCTTCTAATCCGACCCTTACAATTGCTGCTTTAGCCTTAAGAGCGGTTGAAAGTGTTCAGAAGATGCTTAAAAATCTTGAATAATATTACTTAAAGCATAAAGTTTTTTGAACTGAATATCTAATTATATGTATTATCTGTATGAAAAAAATTCTTTTCCTTTCCGCTTTTTCAATTATGATCTTTATAGTCAGTGATAATTCATTTCTGAATAAAAATTTTGATCAGAAAGAAAATAAAATTTCCCAACCATTCTCCAGTACAAATTTCATTATCTATCCCGGCTCAAATCTACAGATTGAGACATCAGCATTTACACACCCGAGTGATCCGAATATTGTAACTGCATCTGCTATTACAAATTATTATGCAGGAGGGTATACAACCGGATTTTATATTTCGACAAACGGAGGACTCAACTGGTCAGGAACGGATAATATAAAGAAAACATCTGGGGCAACTATCACTACAATAGGTGATCCGTGTTTGGTTATCAACAGGAATAACTATTATGTATTAAACTATATAGCGCCATCTCCGACTTCCGGATATGATCTTAAAATCGGCGCAAGCTATTCCACTAATAACGGAACTCATTGGTCTCCGACAGTTTACATTCCTGGTGTAGATACAGCAGACAAGCCTGTTTCAGCTGTCGATAACATTATATCAAGCCCTTATTCCGGTAGGATTTATACTGCTTATGACGAATTGTATAATTTTGGTGAAGAGACAAAGGGGATCTTTTTTTCCTATTCATCAGACAATGGAATGAGCTGGGACTCTTCAAGAAGGATCACTAATGTAGATGCAAATTTTAAATACAGGTTAATCGGAGATATAGCAGTTGGCACATTCGGAGAAGTTTTTATTTTATGGCATTCTAAAAGGAGTTATATGGGATTAGCAAAATCGACCAACGGTGGTGTCAACTGGTTATTCAACAGTGATACAGCAATCGTTACAGATAAAGCAAAAGTAACGCAGTCTTATGAAGATGTCTATCTGCAGAGCGTACCTGCAATGGATATAGATGTAAGTAACGGTCCGGGGAGTAACTGGATTTACGCGGTTGGAGTTGAGAAAAGTTCTGACAGTATAGATGTTGTTTTGCACAGATCCACAGACGGAGGTGAAAACTGGGATTATTCTAAAAAAGTAAATTCGGATAGTACAGGTAGTGTCAAATTACAGTTCATGCCGGCTATCAATGTTGATCAGTACGGTGGAGTGAATATCATGTATTACGATGCAAGAAATTCGGTTGCGAATGATTCATTCGAAGTCTATCTGTCCCGCTCGACTGACGGAGGTAATAATTTTAATGACATAAAGATCTCTGATCATAAAATAAAATTCAGCGAACCCGCTGTTCCATTTTTTGGAGTTGACGGATATATAGGAGCATATAACGGTTTGACTTCGGGAGATAAATATGTGACTCCTGTCTGGTATGATAATTCGTCAGGGATCTACAAAGCATATTCTGTTAATCTACATCTTCTGCCATTGTTTAATATTAAAATTTTCCCTGAAGGTTTTTACGATATTGTCACTGAAAAAACTAATATGAAAGATACTGTGAAAATTAATTTAAGACAGTCAAATTCTCCTTATGCAATTGTAGATTCATCAAAGGGAGTTTTTGATTCCGTAACTTTTAATGCTGAAATATATTTTGATGCAAATCTGAATGATGGCGATTACTATCTTGAGATAATACACAGGAATTCAATAAGTACATGGAGCGCAGTGACGGTTAACTATTTCTTTGGCTCTCAGGTATATTTTAATATGACAAATTCACAGTCATCAGCATTCGGAAATAATTTAAAATCAGCTGGAAGCAAGTGGGGTATCTACAGTGGAGATGTGAATCAGGATGGAGTCATAGA
>JAGPCH010000216.1 GCA_018058125.1 Ignavibacteria bacterium
GTTATCTTTTCTGGTGAAGTCAGTCTGCTCGCTGTTAAGTTTTAAACTGTTCACCTTCATATTATCAAAAAGATTTATGTACAAATTGCTCAAAGTGTCAGATAATATAAGCCCTGACATTGTCATGTTTCCGTAAACGTATTTTTTGGGAATGTCAAAGGAAAGTTCAAGTTTACAGTGCTGTACGTCATAAAGATCCTGACTGGCAATGACTGTCGGCGAACGTTTATCGCTTATGTGATTGTACTGAACTGTCTGATACTTATTGGTGAAGAATTGTGCAAATCTCATTGCAATGTTTCCTTCGGAGACAATGTCATGTATCTTAAACCCGATCAGGGTCCAGAAAGATAATGACATAAGGACTATTAAGGAAATTAACAGTTCGAAGGATCTATTTTTCATTAAAGAATGTGTATTGGGATTTTGCACAGTGAATGGAACAAATATAAGTGATAAAAGTTTAGTAAAATATACTGTTATTAGAATCCATTTTAATTATTTTACAGCACTTAATCAAAATTTAAACTATACATATGCCATCCGGAAAAAGATCATTTACATTTCTCTTAATCATAATAATATGTTTTTCACTAAGTTCCTGCATCGGAGTTGACAGGCAGATTAAATTAAATAAAGACGGTTCAGGTGAAGAGACCATGAAAATTACATTCATGAAGGAGTTTTACGGACTTATGAGTACAATGTCTTCAATGATGGATTCGGCAAGGCAGGTCTCATTTCTTGATTCTTTATACAATGATCAGATATTCATTGACAAGACCAAAAGCAGCTATGATTCTATCCCGGGTGTAAAGATAATAGACATATTCGCCGGTAAGAATGCCGATTCATCGAGCAGCTTTGTGATTAAATACACATTTGATAATCTTGACGTACTTGGCTCTTCTCTTCAAAAAACACTTGAAGATGAAAAGGACAAAAACGAAGAGATGCCAACTGAAGTATTCATGAAGCCTGAAGGAGATAATATGGTTTTCAGTTATGTTTATGCTAATACCGATGATGAATCAGCCGAAGTTGATTCCTCGGAAATAGCAATGAAAAATTCAATGATCAAGATGTTTGAAAATGGATTTATTAATTTTGAAATTGAATTTCCTTATGACGTGATTTCATCGAACGCCACATCGGCAAACGGCAATATTCTTAAATGGGATTATCCAATGACTGAAATTTTCATGGACAGCAAACTGAATCTGGAAGCAGTAATGAAAAAATAATCCCGCAAGCTATTAAATTGAATTTCATTAAAAATAAATTTAAGACAGTTAAGGTTATACAAATACTAACAATCGGATTAATATTTTTTGTCAGTTACTCCATTGCCAGATCTCAGAATGATATTCCTGAAGGTTTAAAGAAATTACTCAAAGCTTATCCCGATTTTCTCGAATCTGCTGATCAGAATAATCTTTACTGGAAAGACGGTACTGTAATGGTATATGATGATGGGATCACAGAAAAGACTCACGAAGAAATGCTCAATGATCCGGATCTAGAAGATATGCTTTTTCAGGAATATACCGCAGGCAGAGACTGGTCTGAACCGCCTGCTGAAAATTTTGAACCCGGCAGAATAAGATATGAACCGTTTTTTCTGAAAATGTACGGTAACAATTCAGGCGAAGTAAATCAGAATCTTGAAAGCGTAACATGGGTAGACGGCTCTGTGATAGCATTCAGCAACGTTAACGGAGCAGCGGATAAGTTAAGACTTGTGATTAATGAGCTAAGTGACCTTCCGGGAGAATATCAGAAATATTTGAAGAACATTGGCGGGACTTTTGTCTGGAGGAATATTGCAGGAACTGACAGATTAAGTAACCATTCATTCGGAACTGCCATTGACGTAAATACTAAATATTCTGATTACTGGAAGTGGAATAAGAATCTTACTTATGTTAACCGTATCCCTATCGAAATAGTGGAGATTTTCGAAAAACATGGATTCATCTGGGGAGGTAAATGGTATCATTATGACACAATGCATTTTGAATACAGACCGGAACTCATTAACTGATTTAATCAGTTAAAGTTAACCTGTCCGTCAATATAAAATTTAAAGGTTAAGTTTCGGTACTTATTTAAAATATCCTGAAATATTAATCAGAACAAATTTAATTTTTACTTCTTAAGCCTGTTAAATTTCAACCACTTAAATAAGTTTCTATTTGTAGATAGATTCTTGGATCAAAGTGTGGAGAAATTGGACTTTGCTTTGTTTGGACAATATATTTCACTGATTTTCAAAATTCTTTGGTATGATAAATGTAGATTAATAAAATATAAATTAATATAAAAATGACTCAAAATATTCTAAAGTTACTGTTTGTTTTCTTATTCGCTTTTGGACTTGTATCCTGCACGAAGGAAGTTCCTCCGGAGCTTTTAAACAATAAGCAGAAAGAGCAGACAAACAATGGTCAGCCGGAAATGCCGGATGATTCCATTCACAGAAATCTCAAGCCAAAAGATTCATTTCACGGCGGAAGTACAACCGGTGGCGAGAATGAAGAGGATTTGGATGAAGATGCATTAAAATATACAAAAGAAGCCGATGAAGCTGATTCGAAATATCAGAAATCAAAATCCGAGGAAGATAAAAAAGCTTGCATATTTGCTCAGCTTAAAGCAGCTAATTTTCTGATGTTTGAAGCTGATCTGCCGCCGAGAGAAAAATACAAGCCTGCATTACAGAGATACAGAAGAGTACTGGAGCTTGATCCGAAGAATCAGGAAGCAATGGCAAACAAAACAGAGATAGAAGATATATACAAATCCATGGGTAAGCCGATCCCGAATTAATTTGAACTTTCGATTTCAAATTTTAAATCGGTGTATTTAAATATTTTTAAAAAATTAACTAAACAAGCATCATGAATATCAAAACAATAACCGGAATTTCAATTATAGTAATTTTCTTAGTTGTCGGTTTTTTCTCTTTTTCCGAAAGTAAAATAGAATATAGCAATTTCGAGAAAGCCTCTGAAAATCACAAAACCTGTCAGGTAAAAGGCACGTGGGTAAAAGATAAAGATGCAAAATTTGATGCAAATACTAATGAATTCATTTTTTTTATGAAGGATGAGAATAACTCTGAAGTAAAGGTAATACTCGCCGGCGCCAGACCAAATAATTTTGAAATGGCTGAATCAGTTGTAGCTAAAGGCAAAATGAAAGACGGAAATTTTCATGCAAAAGAAGTACTGACCAAATGTCCGTCGAAATATGAAGGTAAAGGTGAAGATGTTAAGAAGTCTGGAATCTAATTTTTAAAATAATATAATAATAAGCCCTATGGGTACATTTATAGTATACATAGCATTTTTCGCATGCTTTCTTTCTGCAATACTTTATTTACTTGTAAGCAGAGGAAACACTAAAGTCATCGGTGCAGCGAGATTAATGTTTCATGTTTCAGTGGTCATGACAATCTCTTCAGCGGCATATCTGCTGTATCTGATAATCACACACCAGTTTCAGTTCACTTATGTATGGAATTACAGTTCAAAAGATCTTCCCGTTAATCTGCTAGCCTCCACTTTTTATGCAGGGCAGGAAGGAAGCTTTCATCTATGGGCATTTATGATGGCAGTACTGGGTGTTTTCTTAATGTCATTTCTAAAAAGCCGTGATCAGGATGACCATCAGAAAGATCATAATGGACAAATTAGTAAAGATGCAAATTTTGAACCGTTGGTAATGTTCACATTTGCTTTCATCCAGTCTTTTCTTTTATTCATATTAATTATTAAATCTCCTTACCTTTATGTCTGGGAATCCTTTCCAAAAGAAGTTGCAATCGGATTTGTTCCGGAAGACGGAAGAGGTCTAAATCCTTTACTTCAGAATTTCTGGATGACAATTCATCCGCCTATTCTGTTTGCAGGATTTTCATCTCTTGCCATACCATTTTGTTTTGCAATTGCCGCTTTGGTAAAGAATCAATATAACAGGTGGCTTAAGCTTGCATTGCCATGGACCTTATTCGCAGGAATGGTTTTGGGTGTAGGTATAATGCTCGGCGGATTCTGGGCTTACGGAGTGCTTGGATGGGGAGGATACTGGGGATGGGATCCGGTTGAGAATTCATCATTTGTACCTTGGATAGTCATAGTTGCAGCCATTCACTCAATGATTGCTGAAGAGAAAACCGGTAAATTCAAAAAGACTAGTTTATTAC
>JAGPCH010000217.1 GCA_018058125.1 Ignavibacteria bacterium
CAAAATTAACATTTTCCATTATTAAATCAGAAGAATATCCTTCGTAGTAATGCTTTCTTCCGGAAAATATGGCTATAGGATTATCGGAAATATTCCCTTTTAAAATTCTGACTTTATGAAAACCTGAGTTATCTTCAAACAAAATTTCGGGTGAAGATAACTCTTTTGCAAAGTTACCCAGACCCGAACCCAATATAATTCCTGTTTTTATTTTCAAAATTTGATTGTAATGAATAAAACCTGTTTCTGACTTTTCCTGATTTAGCAGAACATCTCAATTTATAAAAAACCCTTGAAATAATTAATAGCATAAGTTATGTTTGTTAAACGAAACTTTTAGCGGTTATTAATACGTTTAGACGATAAACTAAATATATATTTTTTTATTATGAGCGAAGATAAAATTTCCGGACCACTGGAAAAATCAAAAGAATATTTACACAAGGCTTATTCTCTTCAGATGAAAGGACAATTCGAAGAAGCCATTCTAAATTATAAAAAATCAATTGACTATTATCCCACTTCAGAAGCGCATACATTTCTCGGATGGACATACAGTTTTCTGGGCGATCTGGATAAAGCCATTGAAGAATGTAAAAACGCAATCGCTATAGATCCGGATTTTGGAAATCCATATAATGATATAGGCGCATATATGATTCAGCAAAACCGTCATGATGAAGCGCTTACGTGGCTCGAACTTGCATTAAAAGCAAAGCGATATGACAATCCGCAGTTTGCACATGTAAATATCGGCAGAGTTCTGGAAACAAAGGGAATGTGGTTTGAAGCGCTTGACGAATTCAGAACAGCTATTGAATTAGCTCCGGACTACATTATAGCAAAGCAATACTTTAACAAACTACAAGGAATACTTAATTAAAATAAAAAAAAACGAAAAATGACCATCTTTAAAAAACTTCTCTTTTTGCAATTAATATTTATATTAACTCTTACAGTAAAAATTCAGAATATAAATGCACAGGGATTCACATATGTACCATTAAATTCAGCTAATGTACAGATCCCGAATATTCCTGATTCACTTCAGGTAGTACAGATCCAGGGAATAGTTACAAACACATCTTCATCAAATCTTAATTTCAGATTTGCAAGATTGCAGAATAATTTGCCTGCAGGCTGGGAGACTCAAATGTGTTATGATCTTTGTTATGCTCCCTTTATAGATACAATCTCTTTGCCAGATGATCCTGCATATTCAATTCCTCCCGGACATACTGATACATTGTTCTATATTGATTTTTCAACATTTGGATTAGGGGTTGGAACTTCTGTTGTAAGAATGTATAACACAGATGATCCTTCGCAGTTTGTTGAAAATACATTTACCGTAGAAGTTACAAATGTAGGTATAAATAATATTTCAAGCATAGCTGAGAGTTATTCACTCAGTCAGAACTATCCGAATCCTTTCAATCCTTCAACTAATATAAATTTTACAATTCCAAGTTCGCAGAATGTAAACCTGAAAGTATATGACATTCTTGGAAATGAAGTTGCCGGATTATTGAATAATCAAAGGCTTTCTCCCGGACAATACAAGATTGATTTCAATGCTTCAGAGCTTACATCGGGTATTTATTATTATACTTTAAGCACATCAGACTTTGTAAACACCAGGAAAATGCTGCTGCTAAAGTAAAGATAAGTTTATCTTAAAGAAAAAGCTGTTAAATTAATTTAACAGCTTTTTTTGTTTTGTGAAAAAGAGAATTTAGATTAACTGTAAGTTAACCTCTTCATTGCTTTTAATAAATTTTCACTGTTCAGGTCAGAATTTTTTATTTCCTTTTCCAAATCGACTGAAACCCTTAAAGCTTTTAAACCTTTAATTCCCTGAAGATCTTCAAGATCCAGCTCTTCTATATCTTTTTTCAGGTATCCCTTAGACTGAAGAAATTCTATATACTCAATATATTCCTGAGCTTCCGATGACCTCGAATAAACAATGGCAATTTTTTCCGGCTGAGTCAGTCTTTCTTCTTTGCCTTTTATCTCGGCTTTGTCTATTCGCTTTTTCATTATCTCATATCTGATATTGTATGCGCCATCCACGTCAAATCTCTTTTCGTCATATCTGAATCTTATAGAGAGGGGATTATCCTGAACAAGTATCAGGTGAGCTGTCTCAAGCGGGAGCAACAATTCATGCTTAAGATCCTCAAGCTTTCTGACAGTACTGCACATCATCATAAGCTGCCACATCCTTATATTTCTTAAATATATATGATTGAATTTTTTATCTTCTGTGAGAGATTCTCCAATATAAATATTATGATCCACTCCGTCTGTTTTAAATCTTTCAAAATAGTGAGGGTAGATCTTCTGAATATATTTTTGTTCTTCATCAAGGATTGAAGCTATGTAACCGGTAATTTTCATTGAACTTTCTTCATACTTTTTTCTCCTTTTATATAGAAACATCAAATCATTATTGAGCGATGATCTATATTCTTCAATGGAAAGTTTAACATCTTTACCATAATCCTGAATGTGATCAAAGACCGGTATGATCTTACTATTCAGAAACTTCAATATTTCAGCCTCGTCCCCGGAATCAATTCCGAATTTCAATGCGTTTTTTTTCTTTTCAATCCTGAAATACAACTCATCAAAAACATTTAACTCTTTATGTTTTTTTGCAGAAGAAATTACTTTCCCTGCAAGTTCAAGATTCTCAATGAGATCATCCCTGATAGCCTGATTTCTGATCATTGAAGAATTTCTGATATCTGATAAACCATACAACGGATAAACATCTTTAAACACAATTTCCTCCAGCTCCTTATCCTTGTCATCTTTATTGAGTTTAATAAAATTCAAAGCTGCTCTTTCGAATTTCCATTCAAGCGATGGGTGAATTGCCGTACATTTTTCCTTTATTATATTGCGAACACTACTCCTTAATTCTTCAGAGCTTCTCTCTACTGCCATTGCAAACAACGGAAGAATGTCCCGAAGTTTTAAGGAATTGACCATATTTATCATGCCTGTTCCCGGCGAACCAATTTCAATAAGTCCAATGATCTTTCCATCTCTAATAAGAGGCGCTATAATATATTATCGATACCCTGATTCATGATCTCAATTTCGATCGGGGTTTTGTTTGGATATTTTGAAAGGTCTTCTATCACAACTACCTTTCCGGTTTTCAAAGCAGTATCATATATAGATTCATTAATAGATCCAAGCCTTACTATACAGTTATCATTCATGAGAAAACTATTTCCTAACTTATGACCGTATTCACTTAATTTTTCTTTGGATCCCGGATATACAGTTATTCCCAGCAGAAGTCCCGGACATTTAAGAAGAGATTTGATCTTATGCTGAAGTTTCAGAAATCCGGAGAATGAGATGATCGTATCTTTTTCAATCAGATCTTTCCTTATGGAAGATAAGATCTCGGTATCAGAAATATTAACAGCGGTAATAGCAATAAGACCTGTAAACTCAAAGTTTGCAGGTTCAAGAATAGAACTGACAAGCTCAAGATCATAAATATTTGCTTTTATGTGTTCAATATCTACTTCAGATAATTTTTTTATCTCATTAATTTGGAACAATATCAACGAATTCTGCTGCAGTATTCATCTTGTAATATTTATCCAGTCCTGATACCGGATCCATAATTTTATATACAATCGGAAAATCAAAATTCAGATTTACATTATAGAACTTAGATAATATCTGAGCAAACGCAGAAATTGTTTTTCCGATATTAAATGAATTCTGGTCTATGTTTAACTCTCCGTCGTTCCAGTTAAAATTCAGATCCCTGAATTTTTTAGTGGAAAATACCAGATCATTAGAATATGGTACAAAAGCAGCATATGTCTGAACTTCCCAGAAAGATTCGGGAAAAACAAACATCATCATATTATTAATCAAGGCTTCATGGTTTTTTAAAATTTCAACATTATGGATCTTACCATGAAGCTCAGGTGTTTTTTCGAATTCCGAAACAATCGAGATGGCAAACGTTGATTTTACCTCATTGCTTTCTTTCCCAGCTTTTTTAATATGGTCGATGAGATATTCAAAACTTAAAGAAGTCGAGACGGGAAGTGTAAAATCACTATTATTAATTTGTTTATCAGGATCAGAGTTCATTACAAACAAATTTTCTAATGCTAAACTGCTATTATCCATGACAAAATTTTTGATAATTTAATCT
>JAGPCH010000218.1 GCA_018058125.1 Ignavibacteria bacterium
ATTATGCCACTGTAAAATACAACTCTGATGGAATACAGCAATGGGTTGCAAGGTATAACGGAACCGGAAGCATTGTAGATGCTGCTGTAGATGTGTGTGTAGACGGTAATCAGAATGTTTATGTCACAGGTCAGAGTACAGGCGTAGGAAGCAGTGTGGATTATGTTACAGTAAAATACAATTCTTCCGGTGATGAGCAATGGGTTGCAAGATATAACGGAGCCGCAAATGATATTGATATTGGAACATCAGTCAGAGTGAATAACGATGGCGAAGTTTATGTTACAGGATTCAGCAGAGGAGTTGGTACATTTTATGATTATACAACTATTAAATATAACAGTCAGGGAAATGAGCAGTGGGTAAAGAGATTTAACGGTACTGCCAGCAGTTCTGACATACCTTCTGATATGGTTTTGGATAATACCGGAAATATCATAATTACAGGAGTGACCAATTCCGATGTAAGCGGTAATCAATCGGATTATGCTACCATAAAATATGATCCTTCAGGTAATATATTATTTTCTGCAATTTATAATGGAACAGCTAACAATAATGACTCAGCTACAGCTCTAACAATAGATGATGAAGGAAATATATTCGTTACAGGTAAAAGTACTGGCGCAGGCACTTCTTTTGACTGCGTTACAATTGAATATAGCCAATCCGGTTCACAGAAATACATTACAAGATATAACAGAGATGGTAATTCAAATGATATTGCAAATTCGATAAAACTTGATTCATTCAAAGATTCCTATATTACCGGGGGTAGCGCTTTAACTGGGTTTTATCAGGATCTGCTGGCAATAAAATATTCCAAAATTTCGGGCATTACAGTATTAAGCAATTCAGCTCCGTTAAATTACAGCCTACAGCAAAATTATCCAAACCCGTTTAATCCTGAAACAAAAATAAATTATTTTCTTCCGGTTAATAGTAATGTCAGTGTAAAGGTCTCTGATGTACTTGGTAATGATATCGCTACGCTTGTGAATGAATTTCAAAATCCGGGAATATATTCAGTCGCCTGGAATGCCGAAAACTATCCGAGTGGTGTATATTATTATTCTTTGAAAACTGATAAGTTTACCGAAACAAAAAGAATGCTATTAATAAAATAATACGGACTCTGATAGAAATTAATAAAATAAAATTCTTTATGATAAAACCGGAATTAAAATACTTTTTGATTCCGGTTTTTCTATTTAACATAATTGTATTCAGCAATTCCAATGCGCAATACAGAAAGAAAACTGAATGGGATTCGACCAAACAATTTCATAATAATCTTGATGTAAAGATCTTCAGGTCATTTAATAATATCGATAGTCGATTTGTTTATCATATGACCGACATAACAAATAAAGCCATTACACCTGTCATGATTGCTGCTCCGGTCGGTTTATATATTGGATCTAAGATTGATAATAATGCTTATGGTGAGAATGCTGCTGTACTTCTTGCCTTATCGGAATTGACAAGCGCCGGAGTTACTCAGGGAATAAAATATATAGTTAAAAGACCTCGTCCTTTCAGAACTTTAAACAGCGTTTATCTATCTGATACTTCTGCCGTTGATGGCACGTATTCTTTTCCGTCAGGTCATTCTTCTGTCAGTTTTAGTCTGGCAACTTCTCTAACTTTAAGTTATCCCGACGAACCTGTTCTCATTGCAGGGTTATATACTTACGCGGCTATTACTTCACTCGGAAGGATCTACAGCGGAGTTCACTATCCTTCGGATGTATTTGCAGGTATGGTTATCGGAGCAGGTAGCGCGGCATTGATATACTCATTGAGAAAACCAATTATTGAGGCTACTAATGATCTGTTTAATCAAAGTGACAGAAATGATAATCTTAGCTCAGGAAACATTAACGCGCCGGCGTTTCTTTTAGCAATTGCCGCAACGGATTTTATAAATTATTATTTCACAAATTCAAAAAACAAAATACTAAGAAACTCGGAACTTAACATTTCAACATCATCAACTTCAAACAATATAAATTATTCCATAAAATTCTAACCTAACCCTTACATCTGAACAAATTGTAACTTATAAATTGATCCGCCGCAGCGGATTGTAGCTGCTCTTTACTTCCCTCTTATGTTTCCCCAAACAAGTATATGTATCCTGTCAGTATAGTTAAACTGGTTATACTTACATGCTTCAATTGTCTTCATTCTGTTCTTATTTAGATCTTCAATCGTAATTCCTTCCGGCATCAGATAAACATCTCTGTTTTTAAATCCGATCGCATTTTGGAGTTCTTTGATTTCATTAATATCATTTTCAGAGGTGAATACAAACTTCCACTGAACATCAATTTTACCTTTTTCTTTTAATGCCCTAAATTTTCTTAATACCTCAATATTAATTCTGTTCTTCTCATGCATTTTTTCATATTCGGTTTCATGAGGAACTGACGTCTTTAGTTTAGGACTTATACTCAGCAGATCAATATTCTTTACAAACTCACCATAGTACGTCCCGTTAGTTTCCACAGTAATGACCATGTCATTATTAATTTTTTTTAACTCCTGACAGAGGATTGTAAGTTCGGATGCATACATAGTCGGTTCTCCTCCGGAGATCACAACATCCGGGCAATTATATTTTCTGTATTCTTCTAATATCCTATCAATCGTAACTTCATCTAAATTTTTTTCATCATCCGGAAACCAGCTCGTATATGCAGTATCACAAAGATTACCACCCGGAAATTTACATCTTAGATTACAATGATTTGTTCTGATAAAAAACGAAGGCGAGCCGGTTCGTTTACCCTCGCCTTGTATTGAATAAAATAACTCTGAGATTTTCACACGTAATTTTAACTATGATTTGGAATGATTTTAATGATGACTATGATGTATTTACTATTAGGATAAATAATTTAAAATCTGATCTCTTTAATATAAATATAATATTTCTATACTCTACACACTCTACACACTCTACACACTCTACACACTCTACACACTCTACACACTACACACTCTACACACTCTACACACTCTACACACTCAAATTGTCACTTCTTAGAGTTCAGCGGTCCTGCCAGCCCTTTATAACTGCTCAGCTCAGCATCTATAGATCCAATTACAACCTTGGTTTTCACTTTCACCGGCATTTTTCTCTCATCATCTGTCATCCAAACCACTATTGAACCTTCGCTCTTGAATAATCCGCCTTCCTGAACAAGAGGTTCGACTTTTATACATCTGAATTCACCGGCTGGCACTTCAATTGTTTCTTTACCCAGAAACTTCACGTTCAGCGGATAAGTTTTATCTTTATAAAAATTCTGAAAAGTTGTAACATCACCGGTATTCATTTTATTATAATCAAAAGTCCTGAAATAATAAAATGCGCTCATTGCATCCTGAACATACTTAGGGATCTCAAATTCACCTTCAAATTTTTTCGGATCTTTTTCACCTGTATATGTTTTTACTTTTAAATTCTGCTGATCAAAAATAGCCTCAAAATCCCTCTGATAAGTTCCCTCTTTTATATGCTGCTCGAATCTCCATGGAAAAAGACCTTCCGCATCCACATAAGTCCTGTAAAAATCTTTTACTTTATAAACCCATTCAAAGCTCTCAGATGAATTCACATAAAACCTGATATCATAACACTTCCTGCCGTTCATTGTCTGATATTCCGGATCTATTTCCATTACAGCTTCACCTGCTGTTACAAAACCGTAATTGATCTCAAAGGTGAGTTTCTCACCCGGCTTAAATGCATCATGTTCGACTTTTCTGAAATCTGACTTGACATCTGATGTATCCTGTGAAGAAGAATACTTAAAGCTAAATACAAATATTATTAATATTAAAATTATTTTGATTTTCATTATTGATTTGAATTAATTTATAATAATGTTACTACTGAATAATACAAATTCAGTTCCCTTTTTTCTATAAAAATTTTTCTACTGATTCCATTACACTTTCTGATTGTATGCTTTCCATATTATTTCCTTTTGCAGGACTAATAATAACAATATTTTTTCCCAAAGGTTTCCATCTTCTACTGCTCATAGCCTCTTCATTTGGATAAAATCCGATCACATTTTTATTTAACGCTCCGGCTATGTGGATCGGACCCGTAGAATTTGAAATAAACAGATCTGAATTATCTATCAGGA
>JAGPCH010000219.1 GCA_018058125.1 Ignavibacteria bacterium
ATTAACTATTAACTATTAACTATTAACTATTAACTATTAACTATTAACTATTAACTATTAACTATTAACTATTAACTATTAACTATTAACTATTAACTATTAACTATTAACTATTAACTATTAACTACTAACTGCAATCAATAAATGGCAAAAAATAAAACATATGATCTGATAGTTATTGGTTCGGGACCTGCCGGAGAGAAGGCTGCAGTAAAAGCAGCTTACTTCGGTAAGAATGTCGCCCTTATAGAAAAGTCTCCTGATGCAGGAGGTGCGGGTGTGCAGACCGGTACGCTACCTTCCAAAACCTTAAAGGAAACCGCGCTCTATTTTTCGCGGGTATATGAGAAGCAGATCTTCGAACGTTCAGATCACAGGCTCAGAAAAACAAAACACAAACAGTTCACATACAGACGCGATGTAGCAAGACTTGACATGCAGGATGAAGTTGAAAATAATCTCTTCAGACATAAGGTCACGGTTTACAGAGGTTCGGGTTCTTTTATTGATAAGAACACGATCAAAGTAACCGGGTATAAAAATGCTGTTATGGAGGGAAAGAACATACTCATTGCAACAGGTTCTTATCCTGTAAATCCTCCCGATATTCCGTTTGACGGGAAAAGAATTCATGACTCGGATTCAATTCTGAAGATAAAGCGTTTTCCAAAATCAATGTGCGTTATAGGCGCGGGAGTAATTGGCTGCGAATACGCGACGATCTATTCCGCTATGGGAGTGAAAGTTTATCTGATCAACAACAGAGATAAGATCCTCCCGTTTCTTGATATGGAAATTGCCGATGCGCTTGTTAAGCAAATGAAAAAGCAGGGACTTGAAATATTATTCAATACTTCGATCACTGAATATCATGTTCCGAAAAAAGAAAAGGAAAATATACATCTTAAGCTCAGAAACGGCGAGGAACTTGAAACTGACATGGTACTTTATGCTGCCGGCAGAAGCGGAAATACAAGAGATTTGAATTGTGAAAATGCCGGAATATTAATGGGTGAACGCGAATCAATAAAAGTAGATGAACATTACCGTACTAACATACCAAATATTTATGCCGTAGGTGATGTCATCGGTTTCCCTGCGCTTGCAAGTACAAGCATGGATCAGGGAAGAGTTGCAGTTACGCATATGTTTGATACAAAGGATCTGGACAGTGTTCATAAGATCTTCCCTTACGGAATATACACAGTGCCGGAAGTATCAATGGTAGGCATCAGTGAACAGGAAGCAAAAGCCAAAGGAATAAATTACAATACAGGCATAAGCCGGGACTGTGACATTGCAAGAGGTAAGATCATGGGAACGCCTGATGACGGTTTTTTGAAAATAATTTTTGACAACGAAACCAATGTTGTGCTTGGAGTTCATATTCTCGGTAGAATAGCTACCGAACTCATACACTACGGAATGACGCTTGTTCAGGATAAAAAAACTCTTGATCAGGTGATTGCCACTATCTTCAACTATCCCACTTTTCACGATCTCTACAAGTATGCCGCTTATGACGGATTAGGAAATAAGAGCGGGAAGAATATTAAGAATCCGAAAGGATTTAAAAAGTAGTGTGTATTGAGTATTGTGTATTGAGTAATTCTTTTCCAGTAAATTTTTCCCAATGTTGATAAGCAATTTTAAACCAACTGTAATTAACACAATCCCGTAGGGATTAAATGTCGGTAGCAAAATAACACACATCAATATAATCCCTTTAGGGATTGAATTTTCATTAGATCAGTAATAGTGCTTGGGATTTAGATTATGAATTAAAGTTGATGTTTCGCATTTAGGAAAAAGCTTTGTCCGGAAAGAAGTTTTTGAATGCAGGTGAAAAAAAATTACTTGGACATTACATCTTTTGCAAAATTATTCAAATTCAACTACACACTACCCGAAATAAAAAAACCGGTGTTTAAAAAATAAACACCGGAAATTTAAAAGGTAATTCGTGACTTTAACTGTTCATATCCTCTAACCTGTGATCAAATAACTAACTTGGTTTTATTTTACGAGAAACATTTTTTTTGTTTCAAAATAAATGCCGGTTTCTAATTTATAATAATAAACTCCCGAAGGAAGATCGTTTGCATTAAAGCTTACTTCGTAACTTCCTTCTCTCTGAACTCCATCTACCAGCGTCCTTACCTCATTTCCTAAAGCATCATATATCTTTAATTTCACATTGTTTCCGGAATTAGCTAATTCATATTTTATAACTGTTTCCGGATTGAATGGATTTGGATAATTCTGATAGAGATTAAAAGTTTTTTTTTGAATGGAATTATTTTCGTTAATTGATATGATAGTTCCATTCTCTGTAATGTTAACATTCTGATTCACAGGCACATTTGTAAAGACCTGATCTGTACCTGACTGCCATTCAACTTTGATCGAATCGATCACAGCAGCATTCCCAAAACCAAAATGCAGTATAAGATTCTGTCCGCAGTATCCCGACTGACCATCAATTTCCTGCATCTGCCAGACATCGTTTCCGTTTATGTTTGCTTTGACTCTGACCTTAGTTCCAATAGCTGATCGGTTGGTGACTGTGCCGTTGCATTTTATGTTGATCCATTTATTACCATTTGACAATTCATTTTTATATAACCCGTTTCTCTGATTTTCACCAAATGTATTTGCTGTTGCAATATCGAGATCTCCGTCATTGTCATAGTCTCCCCATGCAAAGCCATAAGTATATCCCGAATCATTGACAAGTATTCCGTCAGTTACTTTTTCAAAAGAAGGAGAACCTGTTTCGATATGCATATTTTTATATAATTTATTAACAAGCTTCTGGGTAAAACCGGGAGGGACATAAGCCTGTGAAATGAACAGATCCAGATCACCGTCATTATCATAATCACCCCAGCCTGTAACTGCATTGTATCCTGACTCATTTACAACCGGACCATCAAGGATCCTTGTAAATGTAAAATTCCCGTCATTCCGGTATAAGAAATTTTTCTGATTACCGTAATTAGAAACTACAACATCAAGATCTCCATCATTATCATAGTCTCCCCAGCTTCCGCTCCAGGATTCGCCGCCGTTTGATGTCAGAGGAGTTGTTGTGATCTTTGTAAAACTTCCTGCGCCGTCATTTCTGTAAAGGAAATTGTTGTTGTTTGATTCGCGGGTGACAAATAGATCAAGATCTCTGTCATTATCAATATCAACCCAGTTTGCGCCTCTTGAGAAACCTGTTTCAGAGATCACAACTCCGGTATCCATTTTTTGAAATTCACCATTGCCAACGTTTCTGTATAAAAAATTCCTGTGGTTTGTTCCGGCGCTGTTGGTCACAAAAAGATCCAGCAATCCGTCGTTATCATAATCTCCCCAGCTGCAGGTTTCGGAATAGCTTGGGTCTAAGCACATTTCTGCATCAGCCTGAAATGAAAAATTTCCGTTGCCGGTATTTAGATAAAGAAGTTTGATCTTATTATACCAGTTAACTACACATAAGTCAGGAAGCCCGTCGTTATTGTAATCACCCCAGCTTCCGCCGTCGGAAGGAAGGTTGTCCTGGACTATAGACTGCCCTGTGATTTTTACAAATGTACCGTTATCATTTCTGTAAAGAAAATTATTCTGACCGGTACTTAAGCCATTTGAGATAAAGAGATCAAGATCATTGTCATTGTCAAAGTCGATCCAGTTGACAGAGCGGGAAGCTCCGCTGTCAATTCCGACAATGCTGTCGGTAATTTTAATAAAATCCTGACTCCTTACATTAGTTGAAAAAAGAAAGAGGATTAAAAGGAAAAATGTGCTGATAGTTTTCATAATTTTATGTTAATGTTTTGCAAAATTTATTTTTGTTAATTTATGCATAAAGTAAACGGATTAAAACCATTTAGTTGCAGTGAAATCAGGTATAAAAATCACTCATTATTAGAATCCTGAATTTAAACTATTAACATTATAATTGTATATATTATCAAATGAAACCTTCGAGAGAATTATTTGATCTGATAAAATCCATGAGCGGAAGTGAGAAGCGATATTTCAAGCTTAATGTATCTCTTCAGAAAGGCAGTAAGAATTACCTTAAATTATTCAGCGCAATAGAAAGACAAAATACATTTGATGAAATTGATTTAAGAAAATTAATAAAGGATGAAAAAATAGTAAAGAAT